>JAIOTT010000271.1 GCA_021106655.1 Bacteroidales bacterium | reverse complement strand
ATGGCTGCTTTGTACTTTGTATCTGACTGAATTTCTCTGCATTCTCGTATGTTGAGAACAAGGTGTCTATCAGGTCATACAATGGAGTATACCGCAAAGACAGCCCCATAGTAATATTGAAGGTTTTAATGTTTTCAGGTAGTGAATGGAGTACTGGTATCAGCAGATTTTCATCAGCAAGAACAATAGCTGTATCATCCAGGTCATCATTATTTTCTGATATTTCCTGTAGTATCTGTCCTAATACTTTTGCCTGACCTATGTTTTGCGGAACTCCGACAAGCTTAATATTTTTTTCTGATGTTCGTAAATCATCTCCTATCCATTTGAACTCATCTTTTCGTCTTTTCTCGAAATGTTGCCTGAGGAATTTACCTGCTTCTTGTCTTTTATCCTCAAGATAATAAACATCAGAATCCCATAGCGTTTCAGCAATACCTTCATGTTTGAGGTAATTAATAATAAACTCTTCTGAATTACTTAAAGCATTAAACCCGGCAAAGACAATGTTCTTCCATTGGAGGTCCTTACTGATCTCAGCAATATTATTTGCCATCATCCTATATGCCATACCTTGAAAAGCCATAGCTTTTTGGATCAATCTTTCTTTAAAGGCTATATAATACTGTGTTAATGAATTATAAAATTTCAGATAATCTTTTTCCTTGCTTGTCAGAGGAGTTAAATCGAGATTCCAGACTGCCATTGCTCTTGCTTCGTTCAGATATTCGTAAAGTTTCCCGGAGTCTGCCATATCGAGATCAACCTCATTAAAATCAGTTAATAGCTGCTGCCCCCATTTCATGAATTCATCAAAAGGCTGAACAGAGTTTTTTTCTATTTGTTTATGGACTTCATATAATTCAAATGTAAGGGACAGCCTGTCAAGTATCCTTACTCCGGAATGTTCTTCAACAAAATCCTCTATTGAAAATATTGCCGGTGCCCAGATAGTTTTGTTAGTGTAATTTGCAAGATACTTTTTTAAAAACAGGGCGGCTCTCCTTCCGGGAAGCACGATGCAAAGCTGATCAAAGTTTCCACCAAATCGCTCATATATGTATGATGCAGTTTTATCTAAAAAGGCTGTCACTTTTTTTGAAATTACGGATTACGAATTACGAATTACGAGTTATGTTGATTAACTTAATACCTGGTTACTGTTTAGTGCCGGCTGATCATTTACCCCTTGTCCTCTCAATAAAACCTGCCCCCTGCTCCAGGTTCTCCCTCTTGCCGACATCCATCCAAAAACCATCATCATGTCTATAACCAAAAATTTTATGATTTCTTGCAAGATCAAGATAAAGGTCTACTACAGAAAAACTCCCCTTATAATTGATCATTTCATAGATTTTAGGATTAATAATGTGTATCCCACTAAAAGCAAAGGAAGTCAAGTTTTCTTCCCCATCTCTCACAACTCTCCTCTCGCCGCTTTTTATATTCTTCCATCCATAGAGTTTCATATTATCATCAAAAAGAAAGTATCGTGAGGTTGCCCTGTTCCTGACTGCAATTGTCACCAATGCTCCTGTTGCAATATGATGATCCATTAAAATCCGGAGGTTAAGGTCTGTTAAAACATCAACATTTATCACAAGGAAATCATTATCATCATTAAAAAACCAGCCGGCTTTTTTTATTCCACCGCCTGTATTCAATAGTTCATTTCTTTCATCAGATATTGCTATGTTGATATAGAAATTATTCTTCCTTTCCAGAAACTCAATTATCTGATCTGCAAAATGATGAACATTAATTATTATCTCATTAAAGCCGAAACTAATAAGCTTTTTTATCATAATCTCCAGCAGTGGTATTCCTCCTACCTCTACCAATGCTTTAGGTTTTTTATTAGTAATAGGCTGAAGGCGTGTACCCAAACCTGCCGCCAGTATCATTGCTTTCATAAAATTAACACATTATCATATTAACACATTAGCACATTATTCAATCTCTTTATGATAAACATCCACAATTACATCATAGCTCAAATTTAAATGCTTAGCCAGCTTTTCCGTACAATAAACTGATCGATGTTGTCCTCCTGTACAACCAAAATTAACGATCAGGTTTTTAAAATTACGTTTAATATAATTTTCCACAGATTGGTCGACCAGGGAAAATACAAACTCCAAAAATGCTGATACTTCTTTTTTACCCTTCAGGAATTCTATTGTCTTCAGGTCTTTACCTGTAAGCTCAGAATATTCTTTTAATCTTCCGGGATTAGGCAGTGCCCTGCAATCAAATACAAATCCTCCTCCATTACCTGAAGTATCGGTTGGTATACCTTTTTTGTATGAGAAACTATTTATCGTTACCTTGAGTTTTGATTTTCCCAGATCGTAAAGATGTTCAGATTTTGTGAGTTTTTCAAGCAGACCGAATAAAGTTGGGGCCTCAACCGGTAATTGTACATTTTCTAATAAATATTTTAAGTTATCTAAAGCATAAGGGATGCTTTGCAGAAAATGTTCTTTTTTCTCATAAAATCCTCTGAAGCCATACGCCCCCAATGCCTGCATTATCCTGATAAAGACATATCCATAAAAATATTCGGTAAAAGACTTACTGTCTATCTTAACATAGGCGGATAATTCTTCAATATAAAAATCAAGCAACTCCTGCCTGACACCATTAGGTATCTCAGCTTTTGCATCATACAATAAGGATGCAAGGTCATATTGGAGAGCGCCTTTACGTCCGCCCTGATAATCAATAAAATAAAGATTATCTTCATGTATCATAATATTTCTGGATTGAAAATCACGATACAAAAAGTGATTACAGTCAGTGCTTAAAAGGTAATCTGCTAGTCTTGTAAAATCATCTTCAAGTGCCTGTTCATCAAATGGAATTCCGGCTAGTTTAAGAAAATAGTATTTAAAATAACTCAGATCCCACAACATAGACTGTTTATCAAAAGCATGGCGAGGATAGCAAATATTGTAATCAATACCCTTGCCTCCCCGGATCTGAAATTTTGGAAGTTGCTTTAATACATTTTTGTATATTCCTGTTAGCTCTTCAGGAAAATCATGATCTCCTCTTTTTGATGTAAGAAATGAAAACAGTGTTATGTCACCCAGATCCTTGATCAGATAAATATCTTTTTCAATATCCTCATTGTATATCTCAGGTACCTTAAGGTCAATGCTTTTAAAATGATGGCTTAATGTAAGGAACGCATTATTTTCTTTCTTATCAGGATTATAAACCCCAATGGCAGTTTCATCATTATCAAAAATTCTGAAATACTGTCTGTTTGATCCGGACAAAGGCAGTAATTCAATTTCAGTTGCTTCACGTCCTGACCAGCTTTTATAAAGCTCGAGTAAGGATACTTTTATGTTTTCAGTCATTTTGCTATAATAGTTTCGTTTTTTTTGAGTTGTTCAGTTGTCATTTGCTTCGCGTCATTCATTGTCATTTATGCTACGCATGTCATTTACTTCGTGTCATTCATTGTCATTTATGCTACGCATGTCATTCACTTCGCATCATTACTACCTCGATGGCCTAATGACCACCTAATGACTATTTAATGACAATCGAATTACTACTCACCTCATTCTGCTGTTAAATAAATCAAACCTCCACAACTTCAACTTCGTCATCAATATATATGAGATACTTTTTATCAACTTCATATCCCATATCTATCAATAATGAGGCATAATTATCGAGTTGCTTTTTGTGGTATTCCGATGATTTACCTGTTTTATAATCAATAACAACCGCTTTTTTTCCATCAAGAACTATCCTGTCGGGGCGATAAGATTTACCATCAGGCAAAAGGATCTCTGCTTCATTTTTAATTTCAACCCCTTTAGTAAAAAACAACCTGACCAGTTGATTATTAAACACTTTATCTATTTTCCCGGAGAGTTTCTTTTTTTCGTCTTTATCGAAATAACCCTCTAAATAGAACTTATCCAGGACTGCATCTTTATCTTCAAGATATTTTATTTTTGATAATACTGTATGAACAAGGTTACCCCACTGTCGGTTACGATTCGGGTCATCAATATCCCATATTTCAGGTGCCCTTTTACTTATTAATGCATGTTTTCTCCAATCTCTTGATATAGCTTTTTCCAGTTTGTAGGATTTTTGCCTTACTACATCCGACTCGGCTGATTGTTGTGTTTCTTCACCAAAGCTGTAATTAATTTGTTCATCGGACCAAGTCCCCGAATGCATCAGAAAAGCGGAAAGCATAAAATGCATCTTAGATTTATCAGAATCTTCGACCGTCTCTTTATCTTTAGGCTTCTCTGAGATCACATAAAGGCTATCCACTGCCCTGGTCATTACTACATACAAGACATTAGTCAGGTCGAGAAATGACTTGTTCTCTTCGTTTTGATAATATGGGTAATAGTCAGTTTTCTCAAGTGCGCCTTTTATTGCTGGTAACATCAGAAAAGGAAGTTTAGAGATATTTTCATCTTCATTTGAAATCCAGAAAATATTTTCCGAAATTTTCAACTTTTCATTAGCATAAGGAAAGATAACAACAGGAAATTCAAGACCTTTGGCTTTATGAATAGTCATTATTCGCACTGCATTAGTTTCTTCCGGAATTACCAGTGACAGTTTTTCTTTTTTATCTTCCCACCAGTCAATAAAATCAACAGTTGCGGTATTATGTTTTGATGTAAATTCAAAAACCTTATCTAAAAAATAATGTATGTAAGGATCGATCTCATCATTTAAGTCAAAAATGCTTATCAACTCTTCACAAAGATCATAAACAGGAAATTTACTCAAGCGGGATAATGTTGCTTTATCAAACAAATCCATTTCTTTGACTGCTCCTGCCACTTCTTTTTCTCCTGCTACTGCAACTGCTCCTGCCACTGCAACTTCTTCATCCGCAACTTCTTCTTCCCCTGCTACTGCTACTGCTACTGCCACTTCTTCATCCGCCACTTCTTCCCGTCTTTTTTCGTTTGATAAAAATCGCTTAATTTCCTCACGTAATATCCCGTTATCCTGATCATGGATTAGCTTCATACATGCTATCAAAAAACTTACTGAAGGAGAATAAGCGAGCAGAAGTGATTCAGATGAAACGACAGGGATGGCATTTTTAGCCAGATAATTAGCTATATAGCTTGATTCTTTATTTCCGCGGCATAATATGGCAATATCTTTATATTCAAATCCAAGTTCAATCTGGCGATAGATTATTTCAAGTATTCTGTAATGAGTTGCATCTTCAAATGAAACTTCGGCATTTATGTTTTTCTCAAGGAAATCAATGCTAACAAAGCCTCTGGGTTTTTCTTTATTTATTTCCTGTCTTGGGTTTTGATATATTTCACGACAATTCTGAGGCAGGATTGTCTCTGATATATAAGTAAAAAGATCATTATTGAACTCAACAACATTTTGCCTTGAGCGATAATTTTTTTTAAGTTCCAGTCCGAGAAAATTTCTCTTCAGGCTTTGCTCTCTTTCGAGATTGATAGGATTATTAGTTTTGTCCACTAATTTTGGCAGCCGAACAAACTGTTCAATTTCTCCGTTACGAAATCGGTAAATTGCCTGTTTGCCATCACCTACCACCATATTAAAATTACCTTCAGCAAGTGAATTATCGAGCAAAGGAAGCAAGTTCATCCATTGCAAAACTGAAGTGTCCTGAAATTCATCAATAAAGAAGTGTTTGTATCTCTCTCCCAAACGTTCATAAATAAAGGGAACCGGCTCACTAAAAACAATTTCAGATATTTTTT
>JAIOTT010000076.1 GCA_021106655.1 Bacteroidales bacterium | reverse complement strand
TTCACTTGGATTGGCGCTAGTTATATTGATCATCTACTCCATGTTATTTGGATATAAGTAATAATTTATTCCAATCTCATCTTTCTTGCAATTATTCCCCCTCAAAATACTCTAAGTACTCAAGGCACTATAAGTACTTTTTTCCAAGGATTATATTACATTTGTCTAAATAAATTTTTAATCCTAATCTATCAATATGAAGTTCAAAATATATTTAGCTCTAACTGTATTGATTTATGTTTTAAGTAGTTGCTCAGAAACTAAAAAAAAATCTACACATGATTTAATCCAACTTAAATACGATGAAGATTATACTCCTACTTATTATGAGGTAATCGAAATGTACACTAAACTTGCTGATTTCTACCCTGTAGCAGACTTGTTGGAATATGGTAAAACAGATATTGGGAAACCGCTGCATTTATTTGTTATTTCTAGTGATGGAGATTTTGATGCAGCCTCAATACGCAAAAAGAATAAACGGATAGTAATGATAAACAATGGTATTCATCCAGGTGAACCTTGCGGTATTGATGCAAGCCTTCAATTTGCTGATGATATTTTAAGAAATAAGGAGAGCCTTGCAGATGTTCTGGTTAACACAGTGATCTGTATAATACCTGTATATAATATTGGAGGCTGTCTCGACAGAAGTGCATGGCACCGTACCGGCCAAACCTCTCCTAAAAAGTGTGGTTACCGTGGTAACGCAAGAAATCTTGACCTGAACAGAGACTTTGTAAAAATGGATACAGAAAATGCCAAATCCTTTGCCGGAATATTTCATATCTGGAAGCCTGATGTATTTCTTGATACACACACTACTAACGGCTCTGAACATCAATATGCTATTACTCTCATAACCGCAAACCCGGTTGTTTTACCGGATGTACTTGGAGATTTCTATTATAATAAAATGATTCCGGACTTATATAAAAAAATGGCAGAAGGTGAATATGAAATGATACCATATGTAGGGTTCTTCAAAAGAAAACCGGAACAGGGAATAGCAAATCTGGTTTCTCCTCCAAGATTCTCAACCGGTTATGTGTCTCTTTTTAATACACTTGGTTTTTTATCAGAAAATCATGTTTACAAAAAATATTCCGACAGGGTTCGTTCAGCATATAATTTTATTATTGCTCTCGTAGAGTTTACACACGAGAACAATGAAGTAATTGCAGAGAAAAGAGCAGCTGCAAATGAAATAACAAAAAACCAGAAAGAATTTGCCCTCACCTTCCGTCTTGATACCAATGAATACAAATTAATAAATTTTAAGGGTTATGAAAGTGATATGGAAATAAGCCTGGTTACCGGTGTAGAAAGATTTGGTTATGACACAGACAGACCCTTTCAGAAAGAGATACCTTTTTATGATCATGCTCTCCCTGAAAATTTTGTAACAAGTCCGAAAATGTATATTATTCCTCAAGCCTGGTCAGAGGTAATAGAACGTATGAAGCTGAATAAAATAAATATGTTTCGCTTAAGTAAAGATACTGCTCTTCAGCTTGAAGTATATTATATAACGGAACATGAGAACAGTAGTAAAGCTTATAATGGACATTGGTTTCACAATAAAGTGGAATACACTACTGAACAACAATTAATTAAATATTATGAGGGAGATTATGTTATTCTTCTTAACCAGGAAAGCAATAAATATATAGTTAGTATGCTTGAGCCAAAAGCTAAAGATTCATTCTTCAGGTGGAATTTCTTTGATCCTTGTCTGGAAAGCCGAGAGTATTTTTCATCTTATGGTTTTGAGAAAAACGCTAAAAGATATCTTCAGGAACACCCGGAATTCAATGCAGAGTTTGAGCGGAAAAGAAAAGAAGATAAGGAGTTTGCATCAAATCACAGGAAACAACTAGCTTATATTTATTATAATAGTGAATGGGCAGACAAACGATTTAATCGTTATCCTGTAGGACGCATCAATGATGATATTAAATTACCGTTGTATCAATGTAAGGAATAACAGTCAAATAAATAAAAATAAATCAATTTTATTTACTTTTGCTGCTTGAAAATTCTGAATAATCAAAATATGATAAAAAATATACCACAAACTAATTATTTGCTGAAGTCTTTATCTACTGGAAATATTTTTGAAGATTCCGGATGGATACTGGAAGCACCCGGTGAGGATAAACCCACTTTAATTCGTGCAATATACGAGAAACAGCAATTAGAGCTTAAGGATGATTCATACGGAATATACAAATTTGCCGACTGGCTGCCTGTGAAGAAAATGTTAAATGATTCAGCTTCACCGATTACCTATAAAAGTAAGGGGTTAGCAAAGAAATTAGGTTTATCAAATTTGTATATAACCTTTAGTGGTTACTGGCCCGAAAAGGGAGCGATGATGAAAAGCTGTTCCTTTAAAGAAACAGAAGCATACGTTGTTTGTGCCCGTATGGAAAATATGAACAAGAAGACTCTTGTTGTTGCATCTGCCGGAAATACCTCAAGATCGTTTGCAAAAGTATGTTCAGATAATAATATCCCTCTTTTATTATGTGTACCTGAAGATTATATAAATACTTTATGGTTTGATGAACCTCTAAATGATTGTGTTAAGTTGATAGTTACCCGTACAGGAAGTGACTATTTTGATGCAATACATTTATCAAATATCGTTTCACAGTTTGAAGGTTTTATCCCTGAAGGAGGAGCAAAAAATATTGGCAGACGGGATGGCATGGGCACTACGGTTCTTTCTGCAGCAACTACAATTGGGAGGATCCCTGATTATTATTTCCAGGCTGTTGGAAGTGGAACAGGTGCAATTTCTGCATGGGAAGCAAACCTGAGACTGATAGAAGATGGTAGATATGGAGATCATAAAATGAAATTAATGGTCTCACAAAATACTCCATTCATCCCATTGTATGATGCCTGGAAAGCCGGATCAAGAGAAATATTTCCTATGGATGATAAACATGCCCGGGCACAGGTGGAACAAGTAGTTGCTAAAGTCCTGACAAACCGTAAACCCAATTATCCGATATGCGGAGGTTTGTTTGATGCTTTAACAGATACTGATGGAGATGTACTAATCGCCAGTAATGAAGATGCTCATAAAGCTGCTGCAATTTTTGAAGAAACTGAAGGAATTGATATTCATCCTGCAGCTGCTATAGCTACTGCAACACTGATCAGCGCAGCTAATGAAAAAGACCTGGATAAAGATGCAGTAATAATGCTTAATATCACTGGTGGGGGAGAGGAACGTTTTATGAATGACAATGTTCTGTTTTTCCTGAAGCCCTCACTGGTTTTCGATATTGATCCAGATCCTGTAGAGGTCAGATCAAAGTTAAAAAGATTATTCTGATACACTTAAGTTAAGTGGGCTAAGATTAAAATTCTCCGGATGTCGTGCGGTTTTGTCAAGGTAAAACTTTTCTATCTCTCTTAAATCTTTATCATAATCTCCACTTACATCCATTATAGGTCCCAATCCGCAACATTTATTTTTATAATCAAGAAACCCCAGAATAATTGGAATATTGGCCTTTGCCGCTATATGATAAAACCCCTTCTTCCACTTATGATTTAACCTGCGAGTTCCTTCAGGAGTAATAGTAACAAGGAGTGAATCATACTTATCAAATAACTCTGCAATCTCGCTAACAAGATTATTTTTACTACCCCTGTTGACCGGGATACCTCCCCATAATTTTAAAACCCTTTTAAAAGGAAATTTGAAAGCTTCCTTTTTTATTAAAAATTTTACCTTTGCCTCAATAGTAAAAAATGAAAGCCGGCCAAGAATAAAATCCAAATTGCTTGTATGTGGTGCTACAATAATAACACACTTATTGATCCCCTGAGGCATCTGGCCCTTCACTTTCCATCCAAAGATCCATAATATTAATTTTGAGATCAACTTAAGCATACATCAATTATTCGAAGCTAAAATTATTTCTTCTTCTTCTTTTTACCCTTAGCTTTCTTTTCTGGCATTAAAACAACTTTCACATAACTATCAGTAGTAAAAAACATATTAGCTGCTTCAGCTATTTCTTTCATTGTAATGCTTTTTACCAAACTCTTATATTCTTCAAAATTAAATACCGGCTTATCATTATTATAATAATCGGATTCAAGTTCATTTATCCAAAATTTATTTTTCCCAAGGTCAGTTTCTCTTTCACGGATAAGAATTTCTGCTACTTTCAAATAATCCTCTTTGTCAGGTCCCTGATTTTTTAGTTTGGTCATTTCATCGAACACAGTACTTACCAGTTGATCCACATTATCAGGTTTGCAGCCGAAATTCACGAAAACGGTGCATTCTGTTTCAGGATATTGTTTAGTTTGAGCTATCGCTCTTACTCCATAAACTCCACTTTGGTCTTCTCGCATAGATTCGCGAAGATTTGTAGAAAGTGCTCTCATTAACATTTTAATAATCAGGCTGTTTCTTTTTTCCCAATCAAATTTATTTGACATTACAATAGCCACCATACTCTTATCTTCCACGCCTTTTCGTAATGTAACTTCAGTAATGCCTGCAGGAAACAAAGGTTCTACATTATTCCAGGTTTCTTCGCGACCGGTTGAAGGTAATCCGCCAAGGTATGATTTAAGCATTTCTGTTATCCGCTTTTCATCAAAATTTCCAACAAGAAAAAATGTAAAATCGCTGGCATCACTGAACCTTTCATCATAAAAATTATGCAACATCTCAAATTCGACTTTTGATAGCTGAGACTTTGATGGGATAAAAACTGTACGTGGATCATTTTGAGTAATAACCTTATAAAGAGTATCATAAAACATCATCATTGGGTTGGAGTCCACATGTTTATACCTGTTATCCATCTTTTCCTTCCATAGATGAAAAGCAGTCCAGTCTCTATTCGGTTGAACGAAATAAAGGAATACTAATTGTAAGAGTGTTTCCAGATCATCGGGAGAACAGCTACCGGAAAAGCCTTCTGTTAAATCATCAATATAAGGTCTTACCTTAACAATTTTCCCTGTCAGTTTTTTATCCAGGGCGATTTTGCTGTATTCTCCAACACCACTTAGTTTAACTACATTATCAGCATAGAAAGCAGAAAGGAAATTTTCATCAGTATAACTAAGTGAATGCCCTCCCGGACTATAAGCTGAAAATAATATCTCATCGTTCTTAAAATTCGTAGGCTTTAGAATTACTCTTACCCCATTTTTAAAAACTAATTCAGTAAACCCAGTTTCAACCTTTGTTCTCTTATCCTTTGCTTTGTCATCTCTTGTTCTATCAACAATTGCTCTGTCATCCATTGCTTCGTCATCCATTGCTCTTTCATCCAATGCTATGTTATCTATTTCCCTTCTATTAATGATTTCAGTACCCTTAGGTTTCTCAGCAAGTAATGGTGTGTCTTTCACATTATCAACATATGGCTTAATCTCTGTTGTTTTAACGTTTGCAATGGTTTGAAGAATTTTTGCTTTATCAGGAACATTTACACCTTCTTTATCCGGTGCTGTAACAAGGATGGCCATGTTATCCTTAGTTATCCATTTCCCGGCTAATTCATTAATTTCTTCCAGTTTGATATTACGTATTAGTGACATAACGTAACCCATCTCATTCTCAATACCAGGAATAGGGTCTTCAGAAAGATAGTTGTTGATATATTCACGGATAAACCTGCGTGACTCCGTTTTATCTTTTTCCTTAAAAGCTGACTCATATCTTTTTAAAACCGCCATCAACTGTCGGGAAAATTCAGTTTCCGTGAAACCATGCATTTTCACACGTTCATTTTCTATTAAAAGTCTTTCAAGTGCTTGTTCAATCTTATTATCTTTTGCTTTAGCACTGGCAATATAAGCATCAGATGACCTCCCCAGGAATGAACCATAATACATATAGGAATTGGTAAATGGTGCGTCTTTTGCATAAGATATCTCTTCCAAACGATCATTTATAATTCCATTATATATTTGATACATTAAAAGCTCACGATAATCCCCAAGTGTTTTCGGGACTTTATGTTTATGCTTATAAAACACCCTTACAGTATTAGCTGTGGCTTCTTTATCAGTTGCGATTGCAATAAGAGGCTCAGTATTGCCAGGTATGCTGTAATCAATATGTTTTTTAGGGTTAATTGGATTAGTAAGTTGTCCAAAACGTTGCCTTATATTACTTTCAACCTCTTCGGCATCTATATCTCCGACAATAATAACTGCCATGAGATCAGGACGATACCAATCTTTATAATACTGGATGAGTGTATCATGTTTACATTTCTTTATTACTTCAACTTTCCCGATGGGCATTCTTTCTGCATACCTTGACCCTTTAAGGATCACTGGCATATATTCTTTTCTCATTCTGTCATTTGCATTAAGGCCCAATCTCCACTCCTCAATTATAACACCTCTTTCTTTATCAATCTCTTCAGCTTCAAATGAAACGTTATGAGCCCAGTCTTCAAGTACCTGGTATCCTTTATTCAAAAGTTCTTCATCATCTGAAGGAAGTTGAAGTTTATATACTGTTTCTCCAAATGAGGTATATGCATTAAGCCCAGAGCCAAATCTGATCCCCATTTTTTCAAGGAAATCTATAAGATCATTCTTCTTAAAATTCTTGGTACCATTAAAACACATATGCTCTACAAAATGAGCTAACCCTTGCTGTGCATCGGTTTCCTGAAGGGAACCTGCATTTACAACAAGGCGCATTTCAACTCTGTTTTCAGGTTTTTTGTTTTCCCTGATATAATATTTTAAACCATTTTTTAAAGTTCCGATTCTTACATTAGGATCAACTGCCAATTCCTGAGTTAAATCCGGAGCATGCTTTTGGGCAAAACTGTTTGTAAACAGAAATCCAGACAATAAAAGAAATACAGGAATAATGATGTGTTTTTTCATGCTATAATTTTTAATTTTAATATTAATTTAATGGATATAATAAGCGCTTATTAATTCCTTTTTAAAAGATTTTCTATTAACGATATATTAGAATACTTGTTGTAAATCGAATAATAATGCTTAAAAGTCAATTTCCAAGTCAAGTTTATCTTTGAAGTTTTTAAGTGTGGGATTTTTTTTGAGCATTACATCAAGCTTTTCATTATCTGTGTATGGCGTCTTTTTTTCGCTATTCTTAGTAATCACCATTTTAAAGTGTATTCGATAATTATTCAGTTTTTCTTTTAAGTAATTAATCAAATTTTTAAGATTCTCATTAGATTTTGCAATTATTGCATTATCGCTTGTGATCTCAATAAGAAAATTGTCTTTTAGAGATGGTTTATATTTTGCCAGTGCACTAGAAAAGCTTGGATGCTTACCATTAATACTTTTCATATATTCCGTCCAGGCATTCTCTAGTTGCTCTTGTGAAAATGGATCAGCTGGAAGGTCAGGATCTTCAAAAGAAATTTTATCCCCACCATTTTTTTTCTCTTCTTTCTTTGCAGTTGTTATTTGTTTTATAGAAATAGTACCCGGAGCTGCCTTAGACTTAATTGATGCAATTTCTTTTCTCCTGTCAGTTATTGTTTTTTGCTGTGTAGTAGATTCAGAGCCTGAAGATACTATATCTTTTTTTTGCTGGGCATCAGGTTTATTGGCTGGAGGGATCAGCTTTTTTTTTTTTTCTTCTCCATCTATAAAGGAATCTCCTCTCCCGGTTATTGAGCACATTTGCATTAATGCAAGCTCGAGATGCAGATTTTTATTATTACTTTCCTTATAATTAATATCGGCTTTATTGTTAATTTCAAGGGCTTTCAATAAAAATCGCATTGTACATTTATTCGCTTGTTCTTCATACTTATTCTTGATATTCGTTCCCACTTCAAGTAACTTAATGGTTTCACGGTCTTTGCAAACTAATAAATTTCTGAAATGCTCCCCAAGGCCAAGAATGAAATGTTTGCCGTCAAAGCCTTTATCCACTATCTCATTGATAGTTAATAATGTGTTAGGAATATCAGCATTAAGCATATTATCAGTTATTCTGAAATAATAATCATAATCAAGAACATTCAGGTAATCAATTATTGTTTTATAAGTTATCGATTTACCTGTAAAGCTAACAAGCTGATCAAAGATCGTCAAAGCATCACGCAAAGCTCCATCTGATTTTTGTGCAATAATATGTAATGCATCTTCATCGGCTTCAACCTCTTCGTTTTTTGCAACATAAGCAAGGTGTGAAGAGATATCATCAAGTCTTATTCTGTGAAAGTCAAAAATCTGACATCTGGACAATATTGTAGGAATTATTTTATGTTTTTCAGTAGTTGCAAGAATAAACTTAGCATACAGAGGTGGTTCTTCCAGAGTTTTGAGAAAAGCATTAAAAGCCTGTGTTGATAGCATTTGAACCTCATCAATAATATATACTTTATATTTTCCATCCTGTGGTGGTATCCTCACCTGATCAACAAGGCTTCTTATGTCATCAACTGAATTATTTGATGCTGCATCCAGTTCATAGATATTAAAGGTAGTTGATTTATTGAATGACAAGCATGGTCCACATTCATTACAGGCCTCAAAGTCAGAAGTTATATGTTCGCAATTTATTGTTTTGGCTAATATCCTTGCACATGTTGTTTTTCCAACACCTCTGGGGCCGCAGAATAAAAATGACTGGGCGAGTTTGTTATTCCTGATAGCATTTTGTAATGTTGAGGTAATCGCATCCTGACCGATTACTGATTTGAAAGTTGCTGGCCTGTATTTCCTTGCTGATACTATAAAATTCTCCATTCTAAATCCAGATATTATTTATTAGCTTCCCCTTCTTTATGATCACCCTGAAACCTGAAACCAAGCCTTTTGCCGGTTTTGATCTTCATATTATCAAGGGTATTCTTCATCTCGTGGACACTTACTTCTTTTACATGATCGAAAGGAGGTGTTAGCAAATCGAACTTAATTGTATAAAGAATGGCGGAATCAACGATCTTCTTGACAGCTTTCTTATCAATAATACTGCTGGCAAAATTAGTGTATAAAAAGCCCAGTTCCCGCTTTCCTTCAATAAAATAGTGAGAGTCTTTATTAACAAAAATCCTCCCGATCATATAGCCTACATCATTAACACGGTTGAACCTGAATGAATCAGCGATGAAATTATAAATATTGATTACACCACAATAAGACCGGTCTTTATCTTCCTTAACATATGATGTTTTCATCACAATATGATCTCTTGGGAATTCAAAGACGTTAGTATGCATGACAAAAATCAGTATGTCGCTGCCAAATGTAAATTTTACTTCAAATTTTCCTCTCTCCTCGTATTCAAATCTTAATTTTTTTGGCTGATTCGCAACTGTATCTTTAGAAACTTCATACAATCCGCTAATGACTTCTTTAAAATCATTAAATATTTTTATTGTATTAGCGTGCACCTCCTGCTTTAAACTCGCTCTCTGGATGAATGTCTTTATCAGTTCTGGTGTTTTTGAAGGTTCAGTCATTTTCTGGGAATGTTAATTACGTGATATTCTTACTCAAAAGTCAGCGAAATCTGGAAAATCTTGGAATTAAGTCTGTCAATACCATCTGTAAAAGTATTATTCTCCCTTTTTATCAAATCTCTGATACCATAAGACATTTTTAGCTCAGTACCGAATTTGAAAAAAGTTGCATAAAACTCAAATCCAACTCCGAATTCAACCGAATAATCATTTTTATAAAGCTTAATATGAATTTCATCTTCAGTATCTTTGTTTTTAGCTTGAGAAGCCAGATCGATACTGAATTTCACACCAGTCAGGACATAGGCACGGAAGTTATTAACTCTATGTGATTTGAACTTTACATTAAAAGGAAAATCAAGATATGTGGATTCAACTTTCTTTTGTACATCTATAAAAATAGTGTCATTCTTTGAAAGTGTATAAATAAGGTTTCTTTCTCCGAACGAAAGAGTTGGAATAAACCTGAAGTCGAAGTGAGGGCCTAACCGGAGATTGGTGACGATCCCGATATTAAAACCCAATTCAGTATCAGCTCTAATAACATATAATGAATCTATTGGAAAAAAATCCTCGGTAGTCTTTAATGAGAAGTGCATCTGGTTGACTCCGATTATGAAGCCAAAATGATAAGGTTTAAGATCGTATTTAGGCAGGTTCATTACCTTGCGATGCTGACTTATTCCTTCTACTGGAAAAATAAGCACGGCAACAAAAAAAATCAATATTAACTTTTTATATGATCTCAAGGTAAGAGTTTATTAGCTCAGATAACGAATATACTAATATTATATTTCTTTCAAAAATAATTGCTACAGCAAAATTACAATATTTTTTTACTTATATCCCAAATAAATAGATGCTACACCAAATGTGAGTGAAATATGTGTGGTGTTTTTAAAATCTGCATCACTGAGAATTTGGAGAAATTCCTCGCCGGCAGGGAATTTCCCGACTGATTTAGGAAGATAATCATAAGCGGATACATCCTTTGAGATCATCCTTCCAAAAAAAGGTAAAATGTTTCTAAAGTAGAAATTAAATAATGGTTTGAATATAAAGCCTTGAGGGCTTGAAAATTCAAGAATATATGCACATCCTCCCGGTTTAAGTACGCGGTAAAACTCCCTGAGGCCCTTTTCAAGGTCTTCAAAGTTCCTTACTCCAAAAGCAACCATTACTGCATCGAAATGATTGTCATGAAACGTAAGAGTTTCTGAATCACCAATTGCAAGATTAATGGTATCCTCAAGATTTTTTGCTGCAACCTTCTCGGTAGCTATCTTAATCATCTCTTCGGAAATATCAACTCCTATGATTTTTACTTTATCAATTTTAGCTGCTGCTATAGCAAGGTCAGCAGTTCCTGTGGCAATGTCAAGAATGGTTAAAGGTTGCTGTTTCTTAAGAAGATTGACCAGCTTTTTACGCCATATATTATCTATACCAAGTGATAAGAAGTGATTCAAAAAATCATAGCGATGAGCTATGCTGTTAAACATGCTCCTGACTTCTGCTTTTTTACCTTGTGGAATGTTATGCATGGATTGTCATGGTTTGATAAATTTAATGGTAGGTTGCGAGTTACGGGTTGCGGGTTGCGGGTTTTGATTTTTTAACATTCTCACAGTTTTAATTAATAATTTTTTATCCATTGTGCAATTAATGTGCAATTCATTAACCTATAATTTTGTTTATCCCTTTAAGATGTGGTTTTAATATTCTTGTGTTGTTTTTAAATCTTCTGCAATCCATTCATCATTTGCAACATACAACTGCCTCTATAACTCCAAAATTCGTATTTATTTCTTTCTTCAATTCTGATTCCATTATGAGCCCATTATTTTAGTTCATACTTTGCTTTTCCACTTTTTATGGCGCAATAGGCGCAATTATGACGCAATTATTTTAAGCTATAAAATGATCCGGCTCCTTTGCTGCCCGAACTTTCAAATATACCCCTTTCTACAAGTTCTGTTAAATCTCTTGTAGCTGTTCGGTTAGAAATATTATTTATTTTTTGATATTCACCATTATTAATCTTCCCTTTTTCCTTTATATAAAGAATGGCCTTAACCTGCCTGTCATTTATGCCAAGTGATTGTAAATACACCTCATTGTAAATGTCTTTTCTAAATTCTACCCAAAAATCTGATGATTCGTAATAATATGTTGGACTTGGTAAGCCTGCTTCTTTGCATTTCTCTATTATATTTATTGTTCCCCTTCCCCATGATTCTATGTATCCACTTCTGAAGAATGCATTGGCAATATCAGGATTATATGGTTTTGAAGAATGTTTTATTATTAAATTCTCTACTGTCCAGTTTTCAGGGAGTTGACCGTCATTCCAAACTAGTATTTTGTCTTTATAAAAACTTATTTGAATTGGGATTCCGCTGGAATAATCTTTGTGAGCAATAGCGTTCAGTAATGCTTCCCTTAAGGCTTCCTTTGGATACTCATAAGTTTCAATCCGGTGAATTCCATCATAGGAAATTGTAGCTTTAATGTATTTAGTAAACAGTAAATCAATTGTTCTTTCTATTTGTTCAAATAGATTTCCATGTATTTCATCCTGATATATTAATTCAGAATCTGATTCAAAAAAACCAATCTTGATATATGCTCCAGTAACAAAATTTTCAGGATTTGGATGAAACAACAGGATGGCTGCCCGTTTTAAAAATTCATTCTCTTTGAGCTGTAGATTCTCAATCAAATGTTCATTACTGTCAGTTAATACTTCTTCCTCAATACGTTTACTCTTAAAAGCTCGTCTCCTGAAAAAATCAAAAGTCTCATCTTTTAAAGCAGAAACCGAAACATTAGGTACAGGAACACCGTCCCATTTTTTACCTTTCTTTTGAAGCAGGAACTTATCCAATGCAGCTCCTTTTAACTCTTGT
>JAIOTT010000102.1 GCA_021106655.1 Bacteroidales bacterium | reverse complement strand
GCATAAGGGTATAGAGCTCGAGTTTGCATATAAAGTAATCCATAACCTGATGTACGAAGGTTTGCTTTCGGTAGGTGACTGGAAATGGACCTCATCTGATTCAGCACGGCTTTATGATGATAACCAGAACCTGGACAGGGTTGTGCCTTTTGATGCCAAGGGAATATATGTTGGAGATGCTGCTAAGCTGCAAACCCGACATAGCCTTCGGTGGGAAATTGTTAAAGATTTGTATATAAAAGGTGCACTTACTTATTTTGGGAAATATTACTCAGAATTTGATCCCCTTGATCTGAATCCTGAAGAAAACGATTGGGCGTTTGATGATGAAGGAAACCCAAGACAATCATGGAAAATCCCGGATTATTTTCTTGTAGATCTCCATGCAGGGTATGGCTTTAAATATAAAGGCGTTAAGATTAATCTGCGTTGTAGCATCATCAACATCCTCGATGAAAAGTATATTTCTGATGCTGACAATAATGATAGTTACTCAACTAGAACCAGGGACTTTGATGCTAAATCAGCAGGAGTTTTTTTTGGCCTCGGTCGAAGGTTTAATACTTCGTTGAAGATTACGTTTTAACTTTTCTTTTCTATTTACCAGTAGAATTTAACCATATAAGGATTATAAGAAATTATAAGAATAACCTTAAATGCCCTTATAATCCTTATATGACTCAAAATTTCTTATCTCACATCTCATAAGTATCAAGTATCAAGTAAAAAATATTAGCATATTAGCACATTATCACATTATCTCATTTTATTCATCAGGAATTAGTACTTTTACACCCCCCAAAAAATAACTAATAATTTAAATACATTTAATCATGAAAAAACTATTATTCTCAGCGACTCTGTTATTCTTATTGATCTCAGGAAATATTTTTGCTCAAACAACTATTGCTGATGCTCGTGCCATGGGTGTTGGTGCAACAGTAACCATTACCGGAATAGTAACTAATGGAGCTGAATTAGGCGCCATCAGATATTTACAGGATTCAACTGCAGGCCTTGCTGCCTATAGCTATAGTATGAGTGGAGTTAATCGCGGAGATGAAGTAACTGCTACGGGTGTTCTGAAGGATTATAATGGTCTTTTGGAACTTGACCCGGTTAGCAATTTCACAGTCAACTCAAGCGGAAACCCATTGCCAAATCCTTCTGTCGTTACTCCAAATCAATTTGGTGAACCATACGAAGCACAGATCTTACAGATTGATAATGCAACTTTTAATTCCCCGGGAGGTACTTTTTCAGGAAATACTAATTATGATATCACTGCCGGAGGCTATTCTGGCGAGATCAGAGTAAATACTACTTCTCCCCTGGTAGGACAAATAATTCCAACCGGAACAGTTACAATTTTAGGTATAATGTCGCAATACTATTCTACTTATCAATTGTTAATCAGAGATGGTAATGATATCATTCCTGTTGGATCAATAAATATGACTTCGCCTCTTATGGTTGATAATATTACTACTTCATCCTTTGATTTAAACTGGACAACAGATGTTGCAGGCTCCACAGAAATATATTACGGTTATACACCGATGCTCGAACTTGGACTTATGTCGGTGCCTGGTGATACTAATGATCACTCAATACAGATTACAGGCCCTCCGGCAGAGATCTTTTATGTCAGGGCATTCTCAGTTCTTAATGCCGATACTGCAATGACTGCAACAAGAGCATTTGCAACTGCTTCAAATTCAAGTGGTGATATCAAGGTATATTTCAATCGTACTGTCGATCACTCAGTTTCTTCCGGAACAGATGCTGTACAACTCCCTAATGCTCTTGATGATACTGTGATAGCATATATCTACAGGGCCAAGTATTCAATTGATATGACGATATATAATTTCAATAACCAAAATATATCAAATATTTCTACTGCACTTAATAATGCTTTTAATAATGGCATTGACGTGAGGGTTATTTACGATGGAAGTGCCAACAATACCGGCATCAACCAGCTTGATCCCGGAATACATGTTTTGCCAAGCCCGGTTATGCAGGTGTGGCCTTCAGATACAGGTATCATGCATAATAAATTTTTGATTTTCGATGCAGGTTCAACCGATCATAACGATGCAATTGTCTGGACAGGTTCAACGAATTTTACAGATGGCCAGATAAATACTGATCCAAACAATGTTATTATAATTCAGGATAAAAGTCTGGCTATGACATATACAGTTGAGTTTGAAGAAATGTGGGGCTCAACAGGTCTTGCCCCAGATTTGTTAAATTCAAAATTCGGATATAGAAAAGAAGACAATACTCCACATGAGTTTATTATTGGAGGAAATCGTGTTGAATGTTACTTTAGTCCTTCAGATGGAGTTAATGGAAAGATCATTGAAACAGTGCAGGGTGCTGATAATGAATTTTTTGTTAATACAATGCTGATAACCCGTTCAGATATAGGATATGCTATACGAGATCAGCATAATACCGTAGTGTTTGCTCAGGTTCTCGTTAACAACCAGGGCAGTTGTTCATCAACAGTTGTTGGTACACTTGAGTCAAGCCTTGGTGGTAATTTTAAAGAATTTGGTGAAGCTGGAATATTACATCATAAATTGATGATCGTAGATCAAGCCTACCCTGCTGATGATCCTTTGGTATTAACCGGCTGCCATAACTGGAGCAGCTCCGCTGATGAAAGGAATGATGAAAACACTTTGATAATACATAATCAGGATATTGCAAACCAATACTATCAGGAATTTATTAAAAGATGGGGTTATGCAATAACCATTGGTGTAAAGGAAAATGCAATTGTAGAAAATCACTTCAATGTATATCCTAATCCATCAAATGGAGAACTATGGCTGAACTTCACAAATACCACATCACAGGAAATTTCAATAGAAGTAATTGATATTACCGGAAGAGTAATGTTTTCAGAAAGACAGAATTTTTTATCCGGAGATCATAAAGTTTTGTTGAGCCTGAATAACCTGGTTGCCGGCCTTTACATTGTTAGACTGAACGGAGAAGGACTTAATAAACAAAGAAAGATTATTGTAAATTCTAATTAAATATTTAACCACGAATGATGCACAAAGTGGAATAGAATAAAGAATAATCTTAGCGTTCCTTTGTGAAGTACTTTGAGTATCCTTTGTGGTAAATTCTTATATTATAATCATTAATAGTTTTTTTTCTAAAAACAATGATTAATTTTGCGTGCATAAAATTATAGTATAGTGAAAGATAGTATTGTAATCATACCTACTTATAACGAAATTGGTAATATTGAACCAATCATCAGAAAAGTGTTTTCATTTGAAAAAGAATTTGATATTCTTGTTGTTGAAGATAACTCTCCTGATGGGACAGCAGCTGTGGTTAAGAAACTTATGAAAGAATTTCCTGAGCGTTTATACATAGAAGAGCGGAAAGGAAAACTTGGCCTTGGAACTGCATATATACATGGCTTTAAGTGGTCTCTTAACAAAGACTATGGATATATTTTTGAGATGGATGCAGATTTTAGTCATAACCCTGAAGATCTGATCAGACTTTATAATGCTTGTAAAGAAAACGGAGCAGATATGTCGATTGGTTCAAGATATATCAAAGGTGTAAACGTTGTTAACTGGCCAATGGGCAGAGTGCTTATGTCATATGGTGCATCCATGTACGTACGTTGTGTGACAAGGCTAAAGATTCAGGATACAACTGCCGGATTTAAATGCTACACTGCGAAAGTTCTGAAGGCAATCGATCTTGATAAAATACGCTTTACAGGCTATGCTTTTCAGATTGAAATGAAATTTACAGCATGGAAACTTGGATTTAAAATTGTTGAAGTACCTATTGTCTTTACCGATCGCACTGTCGGTGAATCAAAGATGAATAAAAGTATTTTCAAAGAAGCGATCTTCGGAGTTATCAGTATGAAGTTTAATAGTCTCTTTACAAAATATAAAAGAGAGGTTCAATGTCTTGTGAAAGTTTTTTCAGATTGAGATATATCGTTTAAATGGCTGAATAACCGTCTGCCTATAGTGTTAAATTGCTAAATTGCTAAATTGTTTTTTATGGAAAGGAATTCTTTAAAATTAATCATTAACAATATAGCAATATAACAATTTAACCATCTTATTATTAGAAATCAATCGTGAACTCTTGCAAATTTGTTAACGATCTCCGAAGTATCTAAATAATCTTCAATATGACCTCTCAAAGAATATTCATCTTAAACGCTTCTATTGTTAATGATGGCAGGATCTTTATTGGCGATGTATTAATTGAAAATGGAATTATTCAGAATATTTCCGGAACGGTTAATGGAGGTCTAAGCTGTTTGATTAGGAGCCGTGATAAACAGATAAATGCCAGGGGGAAATATCTCTTCCCGGGTGTGATTGATGATCATGTACATTTTAGAGATCCTGGCCTTACAACTAAAGCGGATATTTTTACCGAATCAAGAGCAGCTGTAGCTGGTGGCATTACTTCATTTATGGAAATGCCCAACACAATTCCAAAGGTGTTTACCAGGAACTTGCTGGAGAAAAAATTCAAAATTGCATCCAAAAAATCTCTGGCAAATTATTCTTTTTATATTGGAGCATCTAATGATAATTTAGAAGAAATATTAAAAACAAATCCTTCAGAGGTATGTGGAGTTAAATTATTTCTGGGAGCATCAACGGGAAATATGCTGGTTGATGATACAGAAACACTAAACAAACTTTTTGCTAAAAGCCCTTTGCTTATTGCTGTGCATTGCGAGGATGAAGAAATTATTCAAAAAAATATTAAGAATTTTAAGGATAAATATGGTGAAGATGTTCTTTTTAGTGCCCATCCTGAAATCAGAAGTGAAGAAGCGTGTTTTAGATCTTCATCTAAGGCTGTTGGCCTTGCAAAAAAATATAATTCCAGATTACATTTGCTTCACCTGTCGACAGCAAAGGAACTGGAGTTGATTGATAATAATATTCCTCTTAAGGATAAGAAAATCACCGCTGAAGTATGCGTGCATCATCTGATATTTAATAATAGTGATTACAGCAAATTGGGCTCACTGATAAAGTGGAATCCAGCGATCAAAACTTCTAACGACCAGGAAAAACTCTTCGAAGGTTTATTGAATAATACAATCGATCTTATTGCTACAGATCATGCACCCCACAAACTGGAAGAAAAGCAAAACACTTATTTTAATGCTCCTTCAGGTGGCCCTATGATACAGCACTCTTTGCCAATTATGCTTGACTTTTATCATGAGAAAAAAATATGTCTGGAAACAATTGTTGATAAAATGTGCCATGCACCAGCCAACTGTTTTAAGATAGAAAAAAGAGGATTTATACGTGAAGGTTATTGGGCTGATCTGGTAATCCTTGATCTGGATTCGCCCTGGAAAGTAAATAAAAAAAATATTTTATATAAATGTCAATGGTCACCCGTTGAAGGTAGAGCTTTAAAATCAAAAGTCACACACACTTTTGTCAATGGTAATCTTGTTTATGAAAATGGGAAGTTTGATGATAGTATAAGAGGGCAGAGGCTGAGGTTTGAAATAAGTGACTAAAATTTCGAATGACTAAAGTTAAAAATTATGAAGAAAATATTCATCCTATTATTAGTTGTTCTGGGAGCTTGTTCTACTCAACTGGTTGAAGTTGTCGAAGAAACTTATGAAGACGGATCTCCGAAAAAAATAAGTTTTTACAAGAATTTTGAAAAAGATAAAATACTTGTAAAAGAAATATTGTATTATCCCAATAAGAACAAAAAGCTTGAAGGGGAATATAAAGATATGAGGAGAGATGGCAAGTGGACGTATTGGTATGAGAACGGAAACAAATGGAGTGAAGGCCATTATAAAATGGGTGTAGATAATGGCCTGAAAACTGTTTGGTATGAAAATGGAGAAAAGTATTATGAAGGTAAAACGAAAGATGGGGAAAGGGTTGGTGTCTGGCTATTCTGGGATGAGGATAAACATGTGGCCAAAGAAATTGATTATGACAAATAAAAAAAGCCTTAATGTTAATTAAGGCTTAGTAGCGGGGGCAAGATTCGAACTTACGACCTTTGGGTTATGAGCCCAACGAGCTACCACTGCTCCACCCCGCAATATATTTTTCGAGTGCAAAGATATAATTTGTTTAATTGCTGTGCAAAAAAAAATGAAAAAAACATTACATAAAGCAGGATTTGTTAATATTTTAGGCAAACCAAACGTTGGTAAATCAACGTTAATGAATGCTTTAGTTGGTGAAAAACTTTCTATTATAACCTCCAAAGCACAAACAACACGCCATAGGATAATGGGAATTGTTAATGGAGATGATTTTCAAATTGTTTATTCTGATACTCCTGGAATTTTAAAACCTAACTACAAGCTGCAGGAATCAATGATGAACTTCATCCATACTGCATTAATTGACGCAGATGTGTTTATTTATGTTGTTGAAATAGGTGAAGAAAGTATTGATGAAGAAGTTCTGCAGAAAATGAATTCTTCAAATATTCCTGTCTTGCTGCTGATAAATAAAATTGATCTGTCCGACCAGAAAACACTTGAAAAGAAAGTAGAATTGTTTAAATCCCAATTTCTTAATGCCGAGATTATTCCGGTTTCCGCACTGAAGAAATTTAATGTTGAATATGTTTTTGACAGGATTTTAGATAAATTGCCCGAATCTCCTCCCTTTTTCCCAAAAGATGAGATATCTGATAAATCACAGCGTTTCTTTGTTTCTGAGATAATTAGAGAAAAGATATTGTTGTTTTTTCAGAAAGAGATTCCCTATTCAGCTGAAGTTGTAGTTGATGCGTTTAAAGAGGAAAAGGATATAATAAAGATAAGAGCAATAATTTACGTAATACGCGACTCACAAAAGGCCATTGTTATCGGGCACAAGGGAAAAGCCATTAAAAAAATTGGAACTGAAGCCAGAAAAGATATTGAGGAGTTTTTTGAGAATAAAGTGTATCTTGATCTCACTGTGAAAGTAAACAAGAACTGGCGTGACAGTATTAAAGAATTACGTAGATTTGGATATGAGAATTAATAATGAAGGCTGAGGCTGAGGCTAAGGCTAAGGAAAAAAAATTATAATGGGGAACATTATAGCAATTGTAGGCAGGCCTAATGTGGGGAAATCAACATTCTTTAACCGACTGACCGAAACCAGGCATGCTATTGTTGACTCAACAAGTGGTGTGACACGCGACAGGCATTATGGGAAATCAGACTGGAATGGAATCGAGTTTTCACTTATTGATACAGGAGGGTATATTGTAGGATCTGAAGATGTTTTTGAAAAGGAGATATGTAAACAGGTAGATCTTGCAATTGATGAAACTGATGTTATCCTTTTTATGCTTGATGCAAAGGATGGGCTGACAGCTATGGATGAAGAAGTAGCTATTTTGCTGAGAAAAAGTAAGAAGAAAGTATTTGTAGTTGCGAATAAAGTTGACTCATTAAGTAAAACCCATGAGGTATCTGAATTTTATAGCTTAGGCCTTGGAGAGGTCTATCCGGTATCTGCAATAAATGGTAGTGGAACAGGCGACCTTCTTGATGAAGTTGTTAAAGAGTTTGAGGTTGTTAAGGAGGAGGATGTACCTGAAATTCCAAAAATCGCAGTGATTGGAAGACCTAATGTTGGTAAATCCTCTTTCATTAATGCCTTGCTAGGAGATGAGAGGAATATCGTTACTCCTGTTCCGGGTACAACACGTGATTCAATATATACGCCTTATAGGAATTTTGGATTCGATTTTTTATTGGTTGATACTGCAGGCTTAAGAAAAAAAGGGAAAGTCCATGAGAATATAGAATTTTATTCTGTAATGAGATCGATCAGAGCTATTGAGAATAGTGATGTTTGCCTTCTTCTTGTTGATGCTTCTGTTGGTTTTGATATACAAGACCTGAATATTATGCATATTGCGGAGAAAAACAAAAAAGGTGTTGTTGTTATTGTTAACAAATGGGATCTGGTGGAAAAAGAAACGAATACTCATCTGGCATTTGAAGAAAGGATCAGGAGTAAAATGGCTCCTTTCGATGATGTACCAATCATTTTCACTTCCGTTGTAACGAAGCAGAGAGTAATTAAAGCCCTTGATCTTGCAAAGCAGGTTTATAATAGCCGTTCATTGAAAATTTCAACATCTAAACTTAATAACTTACTTTTACCAATCATCGAAAGATTTCCTCCACCATCACACAAAAGCAGGTACGTTAAAATAAAATATATAACGCAATTACCACTTAGATATCCTGCATTTGTATTTTTTTGTAATCACCCTCAGTATATAAAAGATCCATACTCACGTTTTCTTGAAAATAAGATACGTGAAAATTTTAATTTTACAGGTGTCCCAATACAGATATTCTTTAGACCAAAATAGTTGAATTGGTAACGTTCACAGTTTAAGATAAGCTGTTTAAATTTCAGTGTTAAATTGCTAAATGGAAAAAAATATTGAATCCATATAATTTTTTTGCCACTAAAGCACTAAAACACAATCCCGATAGCTATCGGGACACTAAAATTAATTAATTTAGATTCTTTGTTTTGTGGGTTTTAGTGACTTGGTGTTTTTGTGGCATTTTTTATTTTTTGGCTTTTCAGAGTAGACTCAATAATTAAAATTATGACATTAACAATATAACAATATAACAACATAACAATTTAGCAATAAAGCATTCAAGCATTGTTAGTGTATAATAAACAAAACCTTAAGCGTTTGTAGACTTGATAATGGAGAAACATATTAGAATCGATAAATGGTTATGGGCAGTCAGAATATTTAAGACCAGATCGCAATCCGCCGAAGCATGTAAGTCAGGTAAAGTAAAGGTGAATGATCAAAGTGTGAAAGCTTCAAGAGAAGTGCTTATTGATTGTGTTATCACTGTTAAGCTGAAACATATCACCAAAACAATTAGAGTATTGAACCTATTAAATAATAGAGTGGGAGCAAAGCTTGTTCCTGAATATATGGAAGATCTTACTCCGGATGAGGAATATCAGAAGCTGAAAATTAAAAATGAAATGAATTACGAGTCCTGGCAGGGTGGATATGGAAGACCAACAAAAAAGGCCAGGCGACAGATTGATAAACTAAAAAAAATAAGAAACAAGTTATGAAAAATACTGTAAGCCTAATATTGCTGTTCTGTTTTCTTATAACACAACCCGGTCAATCTCAATCAGATTGTAAGGAGTTTTCTTCCAGGAAAAATATTAAGATAGTTTTCTATAATGTTGAGAACCTCTTTGATACTATTGATGACCCTGCAAAAGACGATAAAGAATTTCTTCCTGATTCAAAAGTTTACTGGAACACAGAAAGATATAATAACAAACTTGAGAATCTCTCAAAAGTCCTGACATCTATTGATCCCAATAATTTTCCTGCTATAATTGGCTTGTCTGAAATTGAGAACAAAAGTGTACTGGAAGACCTCATAAAAAAAACAGATCTTGAAAAAGGGAAATACAAAATCATTCATCATGAGAGTCCGGATGAAAGAGGAATAGATGTTGGCCTGATTTACAGGAAAAAGAAATTTATACCTATTGAACAACAATTCATCTCAGTTCAATTCCCAACGGATTTAGATGATAAAACAAGGGAAATTTTATATGTTAAAGGCTCAATAAAAAAAGACACATTGCATTGTTTTGTTAACCATTGGCCTTCAAGGTGGGGAGGACAGGAAAAATCTGAACCCAAAAGAATGTATGTTGCCAAAGTCCTTAAGAGTAAGGTAGATTCGATATTAAGTAAGAACCTGATGGCAAACATTGTGATCATTGGTGATTTTAATGATGAACCGGACAACAAAAGCATTAAGAGATTGTTAAAAGCAAAAAAAGTTGACAAGACAATATATCCCGGTATGTTATACAATTTGATGTATCAGGGATATGAAGAGGGCAAGGGAAGCTATTATTACTGGAGAGATAAAAAATGGAATATGCTCGACCAGATAATAGTTTCAGGTAGCCTCTTGACAAATGAAAAAGGCTTGACTGTGCCTGAGCTCAGAGGGTGTATATTTAAACCTGAATGGATATTATATGAAAATGAAGATGGAATCAAACAACCTGCCAGAACTAAAGGGAAAACTTATTACGGAGGTTATAGCGATCATCTCCCTGTTTATTTCAATCTTTTGATAAAGTGAGATTTTATTAAATAAAAATCCCTCATGTCATCCCGATGCCTATCGGGACCACTATTCAATTTTTTCCGGACAACTGAAATTAATGTTTTTGTGTCTAATATTTAAATGATACTCGCGTTTCTGTTAATAAATTGGTTGAAAAAGTAAAAGGATTTATTTTCAGAACAGTTGATATCTTTAGTAATTTTATGTCGAAATAAAAACATATCAGTTTTGAGGCAAGAATATAGATGTTGTTATGATATTCTATTATTATTTATGAGGTTTAATAAGGTTTTAAAATATATTTTCCTGAATGTATTGTTATTAGGTATTGGCTTTCCTGCTTATAGCCAGTGTGACGTTACTGTTTATTTAGATTCAGTGCATGTTAACAGCACCTCCATATGCCAGGGCGATTCCGTGGATTTTTATTCTGATGGTAAGTGTGTAGTAATGGATAATGATTTTAACAATGGTACTATGGGATTTGGCTGGAACAACTATACTCAGCCAACTTTTTCAAATCCGTGTACACCACATCCAAACGGTTCAACATATCTATGGCTGGATGCAAGTTTTACAGCACCCCGGTATTTGATAACTGAAAATTTTAATACTTTGGCCGGTGGCGTTATTTCTTTTGATCTGTGTTATGCTTTGCAGTTTGGAACTAATCCTTGTGAAGGGCCTGATGTTGATAATGAAGGAGTTTCACTTCAGTATTCAAATGATAATGGAGCAATCTGGGGAGATATTATTTACTTTTGCCCTGATGGTACATTTATGCCGTCAAATCCGATAATACCCGGTAATTACACTTCAGGCGTAACCCCTTTTACAAGCTGGGATTCATATTCATTTCCTATACCTCCTGCTGCCCAGACACCTTCAACACGTTTCAGATGGATTCAAATGTACTCTTCAAATACACAGGATAACTGGGGGCTGGATAATATTAATATTACAGTAAATATACTGAATTTTTCATGGTCGCATGGAGCTACACAACTGGATCCTCCACCGGTAACACCACAGGTTACAACTACCTATACAATATATGTTATGGCAGCGGACGATCCTAACGATACCGTCTCCTCCGACTCTATAAGGGTAATTGTACATCCACCACCACCTGTTGACTTAGGAGTTGACACTGTAATTATTTGCTATGGTGATACCGTTACCCTTACTGCTGCAAGTGGAGCCATGGAATATCTTTGGAATACAGCTTCAACAAAAAATATAATTACAATAATACCAACACAAAACTCAGTTTATTCAGTAACATCAACAGATAATATCGGTTGCACTAATTCTGACTCAGCTATTGTGTTCGTAAATCCTATTCCTGCTATACACGTTATAAACGATAAAGCCTGCATTGGTGACTCAGCAATCCTTATAGCATCCGGTGGCATCCAATATTTATGGAGTACAGGTGATACTGTTCCGTACTTGCCTCTAATTGTTGACACGAACAGCTTATATTATGTAACAATTACAGATGTTAATGGTTGTTCAGATGTTGGAATAGGGCAAATACAGATAAACTCACTGCCGGTCATTGCAGTAACTCCCGATACATCTATTTGTTATGGCGATAGAATTAAATTGTTTGCGAGTGGCGGAGTTGATTATTTATGGAGTAATGGAATTGTTATGAGAACGTTTAACGCAAAGCCACTTGTCGACACAGTGTTTTCTGTTATCGTGACCGATTCTAACAGTTGTATAAATTACGACACCGTTAAAGTGATTATTAATCCCTTTCATGAATTATTCGTGAATGTACTGGAAGATACAATATGCAGAGGTAAAGGTACCTTGATTACTGTTAAAGGTGCATCATCATACAAATGGAATACGGGTGAAATAACTCCTTCAATATATGTTCATCCCAATTATAGCACCTATTATAGTGTTACTGGCAGCGTAACTTCTTTTGGCATATTATGTCGCGTGACTGAAATGATAGAGATAAAAGTAAAAGAATGTAATACCTTTTATATACCAAATGCTTTTTCACCCAAAGGAATAAATAATGTCTTTAAACCCAAAGGTGTCTTTTTTGACATCTCAAGCTATTCATTCATGATATTTGATAAATGGGGTAAACTCTTGTTCGAAACAGATAATCCTGAAATAGGCTGGGATGGTCGTGTTAATGGAGAGTGGGTTCAGCTGGGCGTATATGCTTATAGGGTGAAATATATAAATATGCTTAAAGAAGTATTTGAAAGAGTTGGTACAGTCACAGTCGTGAAATAATCAATCCAAAATTTCGTTAGTAGCATTATTATAAAAAATCCCTTTGGTTTATTTAATATTTCTAGTGAAAAGAGTAGTTATTATCTTCGTTTTTATTATTGCACTATTGCCACCCTTGATGGCACAGCCGCCAAAATACAGTAACGAGTTTCTTGCTATTGGCGTTGGTGCACGGGCACTTGGGATGTCAAATGCAAATGTTGCTATCGTAAATGATGTTACATCTTCTTATTGGAATCCTGCCGGATTATCCCTTCTCTCTCACGACTGGCAGGTAGCAGGAATGCATTCTGAATATTTTGCTGGTATAGCCAAGTATGACTATATGGGAGTAGCTACAAAAATTGATGAGAATACAACCGCAGGCTTTTCAATAATAAGATTTGGTGTGGATGATATTCCAAATACAACTGAGCTTATCGGATCAGATGGCAGGTTTCACTATGATATGATCACTACATTTTCAGCTGTTGATTATGCATTTTTATTTTCTATTTCCGGGAAAAGTTCAGTCAAAGGCCTTAGATATGGCGGAAATGTAAAAATTATCTACAGAAGAATTGGTGATTTTGCAAGAGCATATGGATTTGGATTTGATCTGGGAGTACAATATGACCTGAAGAAATGGAAATTTGGTGCCGTGGGAAAGGATATTACTTCAACATTCAATGCGTGGAGTTTCGATATTTCAGAAAAAATGAAAGATGTCTTTATCAGTACAAATAATGATATTCCTGAAAATTCACTTGAAGTGACTCTCCCTAGACTTATCCTTGGCGTAAGTAGAGAGTTTGACCTTGGTAAGGGCTTCTCCTCTATCGCTAATATCGATTTTGATGTGACTTTTGATGGTAAACGAAATGTCCTAATTAAATCAGATCCTATATCTGTTGATCCCCGCATTGGACTTGAATTTGGATACAAACATTTTGTTTTTTTTCGCGCCGGAGTGGGAAATATTCAGAACGAAATTGAATTTGGAGGAAAGACAACAACATCATTTCAACCAAATATCGGTGTCGGGATTGTTATTAAAAATTTGGTCTTTATTGACTATGCCCTGACTGATATTGGTGATCAATCCATTGCGCTGTACTCCAATGTTTTTTCTCTGAAATTTAATTTTAACCGCAAAGCGTCATTATAATTTCCCGAAGACTTTTTTGCCCATGCTGAGCGGAGTCTCCTGACTCCGCTCAAAAGATCTTTTTTACCACGAATACGCTAATTAATACTATTATTTTTGTACTTTTGAAAGAGTTATAACACTAACATTAAATTTATGTTTGATATAAAAAATTCCTCTCCGGTTGATAGATCTGATATCATAAAAAGGTTAAAGGAAATTGATTCCGGAGATCTTATTAGCTTATCCAATATTGAAGCATTAAAATTTACTCTTGGTATTATTGACCTTACGACACTGGAAGGATCTGATACAAAAGCTCGAATTCTGGATCTGTGTAAAAAGGCATCATCATATTATAATCAGGATAAAGGAATACCAAACACTGCTGCAGTATGTGTGTATCCCCCCTTTGTTAATTTAGCAAAAGCTGCCCTTACAGACAACGGAATAAAAGTAGCCTCTGTTGCAGGTGGATTTCCCAGCGGACAATCTCCTTTGCATGTAAAATTAAGTGAAGTGAAATATGTTGTTGATCAGGGTGCTGATGAGGTTGATATGGTGATATCAAGGGGGGAATTTCTGGAGAATGAGTTTGATGAGGTGTTTGATGAGATTGCTGCTATTAAGGAGGTTTGTGGAGAAGTTCATCTTAAAGTCATACTTGAAACAGGAGAGCTTCTTAGCCTTGACAATGTGAAAAAAGCCAGTGAACTAGCAATAAATGCAGGTGCCGATTTTATCAAAACATCTACTGGCAAGATCTCACCTGCTGCCACTAAAGATAATGTACTCGTAATGCTTGATGTTATTAAGGAACATTATAAAAATACAGGAAGAAGAGTAGGAATCAAGCCTGCAGGAGGGATCTCTGATCCGGATGTTGCTTTTGATTATCTTAAACTAGTTGATCATACTCTTGGTAAAAAATGGCTGGATAAGAACTATTTCAGAATTGGTGCAAGCCGCCTGGCAGACAATGTGTATAATGGCATAATTATTGAAAAGATCCTTTAAAGATATTCACTGACAAATTGATTAAGTTAATGATGAAAAAATATTATAAGCCTTTATATTTATTAGGAATAGTCTTATTAATTGGATTTTCTTCCTGTGAGCCGGATGATGATATTAATATTGGTGATGGTGATGATCGTGATAAATTTGTTGGCTCATGGAATTGCACTGAAAATAGAGGATCAGGTAAAAAAATTTCCTACACAGTTAATATTGGGAAGTCACAAAACAGTGTTGAAGTCTGGATAGAAGGTTTTGCCGGTATTGGATTTGGTGATACTGCTACCGGAATAATTGCAGGAGGTAATATTAATATTCCTTCACAATCTCCTTGTCAGGGATGGGTTGTGGAAGGAAAGATAGTTTATGAAGATAAGAATTTACTCAGTGGCAACCATGAGGTAATCGCAGGTGGTGACAAAACAGAATATACTGCTGAATATAATAAGTAGTATATAGAGTACTTAAAGTGCCTTACTTTATTGCACTGCTATCCTGACCATTAATAATATTATGATTATCACTGATTTCACTTTGTATTTTATTTAAATTTGTGATTACATCAGAATAGATATTATCAAGTTCCTTAATATCCTTTTCATAATAAAACAAACTTTCTTCAAATTCTTCTCTGCTTATATTATATTTTGAAAAAACTGATTCGTAATACTTCTTTGATAGTTGTTCAAATTTAATAGCACTCTTTTTTTCGTAAGCAAGTTTAGCTTCAATAATCTGTATATCTGTGAGAATATCTACCATCTGTTCCCTGGTAAGAATATTTGGAATATCTTTATCTTTTGTATTACATGATAATAAGAAGAGTAGCAAAATAAAATAAACTTTATATAATCTCATTTTAATGCGAATTTAAATCTTCATCTCTATGTCTCTTCGTCTCTTTATATCTTTCTTGCCTGCTACTGCTACTGCCGCTGCCTACTTTTTAATTTGACTATTATATTCCCGGTTCATAACATCTAATACCTCATTAGTAATATTAAATGTATCTTTTGCAAGGAGTATCCCTCCCCCTTTAGAATATCCGAGAACGTAATCGTAATTATGTTGTAAATTATATCTTTTAAGAAAGTTTGTAATGCTATCGACAAGAATAATGTTCATATCATATTCTTCTAATGCAAGCTGTTCGGTATATTTATCTCTTAAGTCGATTAGCTTTTGCTGCTCTTCCATTAATTTCTCATAGATAAGTTGCGCGCTTTTTTCGGATATGGATTTTTTTGCTACTTGCTCCTGGAAATAGTTTGCATCATTTTCGTATGCAGTTTGTTTCGATAATATTTCCGCTTCCATACGATCCATTTTTTTATTAAGATCGTTCTTCATTGCTTGCACTAATTCATATTTTTGCATGATTTCATCAGTGTTTACAAATGCAATTACATTTGTTGTTGCACTAATATGGGATTTTGCGGGAGGAGGAAGCTCTGTTGTCTTTTTATCATATTTAGATAAAAAGAAAAGAATGTATATAACAACTAATCCAATGAATATGATAATATTAAAGAAGTTCTTTCCTTTATTTTTATGTACATGATTTACATCAACAGGATGATCTTGTTTTGATGATTCAGGAATTGAATTGTTTTCTGTCATTTTGTAAATATTTATAAGTGTTGACTAAAATGTAACTGAATAAGAAAGATAATTTTTCTTAATTTATGGATTATGATAACATCATTCATTGGAATACTTAGTTGCCAAATTCAGAAATGAATTTTATTCTTATCATTCTGATTTCTTCTTCGGAATATTCATCTTCTCCTAGTTCACTAAGAGCTTCACTTGTTGAATCTGATTGTGCTTCTCTGAAAAATTCAAAAATTTCTTCCTGGTGATATGGATCAATATATTCATTTACGTAATAATCGATATTAATTTTAGTTCCAGCAGAAACGATGCTTTCAATTTCAGAAAGAAGTTCACTAACTGTCAGACCCTTTGCGTGAGCAATATCTTCGAGAGGTAGTTTACGATCAATGTTTTTGATAATATGGACTTTAAGTCCTGATTTATTTACAACTGATTTTACAACCATATCCATTGGGCGAATTATTTCGTTTTCATCGACATAATTTTTGATCAGGCTAAGAAAGGGTTCACCATGTTTTTCGGCTTTTCCTTTTCCAACACCTGTTATTTGCTCAAGTTCAAGTAGAGTAATAGGATATTGTATTGCCATATCTTCAAGTGAAGGGTCTTGAAATATAACAAAAGGAGGTAACTTTTCTTTTCTTGAGAGATCTTTTCTTAAATCTTTGAGAAGGGCAAAAAGCGTTTGATCTGTAGTTGAAGTTTTGTGGGCAACTCCTGCTACATAGAAGTCATCATCATCAAGTTTCTCATAGTCATGGTCTTTGGTGAGCATGACTGAGTAAGGTTTTTTCAGAAACTTATTTCCTTCAGAAGTTACTTTCAAAATCCCATAATTCTCGATATCTTTAATCAGAAAACGTTCAATAAGAGATTGTCTGATAACTGCATTCCAGAATTTTTCATCAAATTCACCTCCTTTGCCAAATTCCTCAAGAATGTTGTGTTTTGAAGTTTTAATATCACTGGTTGCTTTGCCTATTAAAATATTTATTATATGTTTAGTTTTATTTTGTTGTTTAACTGCGAGTATAGTTTCTAAAACCAATTTAATATTATCTTTTCCTTCGAATTTTTCTTTTGGATGCAAGCAATTATCGCAAGCACCACAATTTGGTTTATTATATACTTCCCCAAAGTAATGTAGCAGGAGTTTGTGTCGACAAACTGATGATTCAGCATATGCAACAGTTTCGAACAATAGCTCTTTTGCAATTTCCTGTTGTGCAACATGCTTATCTTTCATGAATTTTTTCAGCTTCAGGATATCATCATAGCTATAAAATGTAATGCAATTACCTTCTCCATCGTCTCTACCGGCTCGTCCTGTTTCCTGATAATAACCTTCCATGCTTTTGGGGATATCATGATG
>JAIOTT010000430.1 GCA_021106655.1 Bacteroidales bacterium | reverse complement strand
TTTTTGAAATCCCAAAACACTCCTTCCTATTGTATGATCAAAAATATAAGAAGCACATTCTATGAGTTTACCTGTTACTTCAGTAATAGTATCATCAAGTACAAAAAACTTCTCTGCATTATTACTGGATATTCCGGTCATATTGTGCCACCTATTCCGGTCATATTGTGCCACGTAAAACAGATATAATTTCTAGGCCAAATTTACACATTAATTTATAATTTTTATCAACATTAATTCATTTTTAAAATTCACATTAATTTGTTTCAATATTTACTTTTGTTTGAGTTTGTTTTTCCTTAGTGATTCACCTTTTAGTTGTATTCGATGTGATGAGTGAACAATACGGTCGAGTATAGCATCAGCAATAGTTCCTTCACCAATTATTTCGTGCCATCCTGAGATGGGTATTTGTGAGCCAATGATTATTGAACTGCGATCATATTTACTTTCGATTATGTCCATCAAGATTTGGCGTGATTGATTATCAAAAGCCGATAAACCAAAATCATCAAGTATTAACAACTCCGCTTTTGCAATCTTTATCAGTTGTTTAGTGTAATTGCCTTCGAGCCTTGCAAGTTTTAAATGATCCATAAGCCTTGTGGTATTATAATAAAGTGTTTTCATAAGCATTAAGCATGCTTGGTTACCCAAGGCTTGAGCCAGATAACTTTTTCCGGTACCGGTGGCTCCTGTGATGATTATATTTTCGTGACTGCGTACAAAACCTAACAAAGCCAACCTTTCAAAAGTATTTTTGTCCAGTTGCCTGTTAGCGGAATAATCAATATCTTGGATAGTGGCCGGATAACGAAAATGAGCATTTTTTATAAGATTTTTGATTTTTCTGTTTTGTCTGTTTTCCCACTCCTGATCAATGAGCATAGCGACATACTGGTCAATGGTGTATTCAAGATTGATATTGTTATTTGTGTTTGTGTAATGCATTTCAGCCATTCCGCCCAAATGCATTTGTTTCATTTTTTCGATGGTATTTTGATTATTCATTTTTTTTTGATTTTTTTAGTTATAAAATTCAGCTCCCCTAATATTGTTGTGTCTTGTGATATGTGGTTCTGTAATTGCTGTTTGATCTGATAGATCCATCTTATTTGTTAGAATATTTTTAATGATATGATATCCGTAACGAGGTTGACCCAATGCCATTTTACAAGCATTGTCAAGTCTTTGATTTGTGTGCAATGATTTTAAATTGATTACGCCAAGGCATTGCTTATAAGCTATCTCGGGATAGGAGGCCTGTTGCAAAAGTTTACCAACATAAGCCTCAACATGATCTCCCGATTTTTTAGCCCAACTTAAAAAATAGTCAGGATTCCAGTCTTGGTAGAATTTATGTGAACTGCTTAAATGTTCGTCTTTCTTCGTATAGGCTCCTTTTCTGTAATTCCGTTTGTGTATGGCAATGCGCTCCGACTTATAATATATTTCAACTTCTTCTGAGTTATATTGAACTTCCACTTGTTGTCCAATGTAACGAAACGGAACACTGTAGTAGTTTTTGTCTTCGTGCAAATATACAAAGCCCATCTTCTGAACCTTTGCTTTTTTGTATTCTTTTAGTTCATAAGGTTGCAATGGAAGTGCTGTAAGATAAGGTTTTTCTATATTCATGAACTGCTTGTAACGACTGGTTTCCAATTGCTTCATCTGGTAATTATTGTATTCTACCAACTTTTCTCTGATGACTTTATTTAATGCTTCGATGCTAAAAAACGTCATTTTGTTTAGCGGATAAAAAATGCGTTGGTAAACCAATTTGACAGCACCTTCTACAAGAGCTTTGTCTTGGGGTGAATAAGCTCTCGTGGGATTTATGCTTGTTTTGTAATGGACAGCCAAAGACTTCAGGCTTTTGTTTAATACAGCTTCATATTTACTGGATTTGCTTACTGCTGATTTTAAATTATCAGTTACGATTGTTTTTGGAACTCCACCAAAATGTTCTAAACAACGGTTCATGGAAGATATAAAATCTTCTTTTTGCTGACTTCGAGTAGCTTCGACATAAGTATATTGACTTGCAGGAAGTATGCCTACAAATACTTCTACTTCGGTAATTTCACCTGTTTGCTTATTTGTAATATGCATTTTCTTACCTGTATAGTCAACATACACCTTGTCACCAACTTTATGAATCAGTTTACCGCTGGCTTTTACTTTGTTCCTCCATCGGTTAAAGTTTTCGTTGAACTGACTGTAACCATAACCATCATGATGCTTGTTCAGATATTCCAGCCAGAGGGCTTCGCGTGTACATCCGGGCTTTTTCAGTTCTCTTTCAAAATATGTGAAATATCCGGAAAGAATGCTGTACCTCGCTGTATTTAGCGGTTCGCTAGAAGGAAACAGTTCTTTTAGCTCTTTGTCATTATACTCTAATAAACGGGTGTAGTTTAAGCCAGACACCCTAAACAGACGAACATAATGATTGATCGTATTGCGGTGGATGCTTAATAATTTTTCGCACGAGCGATTGCTCTCACCTTTTTCTTTTAATAATAATAATTGTCTTAATTCCATAATATCTACCTTTTTTGCGGCCATAACCTTTGATTTTTTTGTATAAAGGTTATTACGGTAGAAATTATATCTTTGTTTTGT
>JAIOTT010000333.1 GCA_021106655.1 Bacteroidales bacterium | reverse complement strand
CAGTAACTTATGAAGGACAAGTTTATAATACAGTCTTAATTGGTGATCAATGTTGGTTAAAAGAAAACCTTAATGTTGGCACAATGATAAACGGTAACCAAAATATGAGTAATGATGAATTAATTGAAAAATATTGTTATGGAGACGACCCTTCAAACTGTGATACTTATGGCGGGCTTTATCAGTGGAACGAAATGATGCAATATGTAACAACTGAAGGTGCACAGGGCATTTGTCCTGACGGTTGGCATTTGCCAACAGACGAAGAATGGAAACAATTAGAAGGAGAGGTAGATAGCCTATACGGTTATCCTGACCCTGAATGGGACGGTACAGGTAGTAGAGGTTATGATGCCGGATTAAATCTTAAATCAACTAGTGGTTGGACTAATAATGGAAATGGAACTAACCTTTATGGTTTCACTCTCCTTCCTGGCGGTTACCGCCATGATAATGGTAGTTTCAGCACCATTGATTTTAGTACCTACATTTGGTCCTCTAATGAGAGTAATAGTGATGATGCTTTGAGCAGGAATGTATGGTTTGAGGATTACATCGCCAGATACAGTTCTTACAAGAAATATGGTTTTTCGGTTCGTTGTATGAAGGATGAAAACCAACCCCCTGAACCACCATCTTCTCCAAATCCTGAGGATGGAGCAATAAACCAATCAATAGATATTGATCTTTTTTGGACATGCACCGACCCCGATGGCGATCCCTTAACTTATGATATTTATTTTGGCACAGAAGCTACACCACCTATTGTAATAACAGGACAAACAGAAATAACTTATGATCCGGAAATATTGGAAAACAGCACAGAATATTTCTGGAAAATTGTAGCCCACGATGACCACAGCAATACTACCGAAGGGCCTGTTTGGAGTTTTATTACTGTATCTGATGCTTTAGTGGCATATTATCCATTTAACGGAAATGCAAATGATGAAAGCGGAAATGGGAATAATGGAACTGTATATGGAGCAACTTTAACAACAGATAGATTTTGGAATGAGAATAGTGCATTCAGTTTTGACGGAGTTGATGATTATATCAATACAAACTTTGAGGTGGATTATTATCCCCAATCATGGAGTTTTTGGGTCAAATTAAATGATGGCAATAGCGATTGGCATGCAATCCTCTCAAATGATAATGATGCTTACGATTTACAAATTGCGATAGACAATGTAGGAGAAATTCACATTTTTAAAGGTACTTGGGGAAATGAGCCTACAGGAATAAATATTGAATTTAATATTTGGAATCATATAGTCTTGATATATTCACTCACCGATATAGAATTATATGTTAATAATGTTATCGCTTGGAATTATGGAGATAGTCCTTCCTCCAGTTCAGACGGTACTACTTTAAATATAGGGCGAAATCCACATGGGTGGTCCTACACATACGGAAAAATAGATGATGTCAGAATTTATAACTCGGTTCTCACGACAAATAATATCAATTCCCTTTATTATGAAGGTGGTTGGAATCCGATTTCAGCAGACTTCACTGCTTTAGATACAATTGGTACAGCACCCTTAACAGTCCAATTCACCGACCTATCCACCGGCAACCCCACAAGCTGGCAATGGGATTTTCAAAACGATGGAACTATTGATAGCTATGAACAAAATCCTGATTGGATTTATTATGAACCAGGAATTTATACAGTTTCTTTGACAGTTAGTGATGGAACAAAAGCAACCGATACTGAGACTAAAGTTGATTATATTAATGTAACAGGTCAATTCACCCGTATTACCGAAGGCAATATAGTCAATGATGGGGGACAATCTCATGGTAGTATTTTTGGTGATTATGATAATGATGGTTATTTAGATTTATTTGTGGCTAATATTGGAGGAAATAACTTTTTATACCACAATAATGGCCCCGACTCAATCGGATTTACAAAAATTACAGAAGGTGATATTGTAAATGATGGAGAACTTTCCGGTAATTGTAGCTGGGGTGATTACGATAATGACGGATACATAGACTTATTTGTATCAAATGATGAGAATCCAAACTTTTTATTTCATAATAACGGTGATGGCAGCTTTACCAAAATTACAGAAGGTATTATTGTTAATGATGTAGGTGTTGGTGTTTTATCTCATGGTTGCAGTTGGGGAGATTATGATAATGACGGTTTTCTTGATTTGTTTGTAGCTAATTATGGAGAACCAAATAATGGTCAAAACAACTTTTTATACCACAATAATAGACCGGACTCAACCGGATTTACAAAAATTACAGAAGGTGATATTGTAAATGATGGAGACAGATCAGTGGGTTGTTGTTGGGGAGATTATGATAATGATGGTTTTCTTGATTTGTTTGTAGCTAATTATGCTGGAAATGATCTTTTGTATCATAATAATGGTGATGGCAGTTTTACAAAAATCACTAATAGTCCAATTGTTGCTGAAGATACTCCCTCTACCGGTGGTAGCTGGGGAGATTATGATAACGATGGCGACCTTGATTTATTTGTAACTACTCACATTACTCCTCATAAAAATTATTTATATCAAAATAATGGAGATGGAACTTTTACTAAAATTACCGATGGTGATATTGTTAATAACACATCTCATTCTATGGGAGGCAGTTGGGGAGATTATAATAATGACGGTTTTCTTGATTTGTTTGTAGCTAATGGATCTCATACTTATACACCTAATTTTCTATATCAAAATAATGGAGATGGATCTTTTACTACTATTACTACTAATGTTGTAACCGATGCAGGTATTAGTAGAGGATGTATTTGGGGAGACATAGACAATGACGGAGATATTGATTTATTTATTTCCAATCAACAAAATCATAACAATTTTTTATACCTCAATAATGGAAATAACAATAATTGGATAAATATTAAATTATTGGGTACTATTTCAAACACTTCGGGTATCGGTGCTAAAGTAAAGGTTAAGGCTTTAACAAATAAATCTGCTCCTATTGGATGGCAGATGCAAGAGGTTTCGGGACAAACAGGTGGTATGAGCCAAAACAGCCTTAATGCCGAGTTTGGGCTGGGCGATGCGACAGTAATTGATTCAATTAAAATTGAATGGCCCAGCGGGATTATTCAAATTCAAACAAATGTAAGTGTAAATCAGTTTATAACAATTGAAGAAAGTACAAGCTGGCAATGCGGCAATCCTTTTACCGACTCTCGCGATGGACAAACATATAATTCAGTTCTTATTGGAGACCAATGCTGGATGGCAGAAAACCTAAACATTGGTACAATGATAAACGGCAACGAAGAAATGATCGATAACAGCATAATAGAAAAATACTGTTACGATGACAACACAAGTAATTGTGATACTTATGGCGGGCTTTATCAATGGAACGAAATGATGCAATATGTAACTACACCTGGTGTGCAAGGTATTTGCCCTGCCGGCTGGTATATTCCTACTGATGATGAATGGAAAATATTGGAAGGCACAGTTGATAGCCAATATCCTGTTGGCGACCCAATTTGGAATAATTTAGGATGGAGAGGATATGATGCCGGCTTAAAATTAAAATCAACAATTGGTTGGTGGGAGAATGGGAACGGAACTGATTTATTTGAATTTACTGCCATTCCGGGGGGGTGGAAGGGCCTCGATGGTTATTTCGGCAGTTTAGGCTACGCCTGCTTCTTTTGGTCCTCTAGTGAGTTCAATTCTTTTGCGTGGAAACGGTTATTGAGCTATAATAACGATAAAATTTACCGTACCAATCATAGTATGGACTACGGTTATTCAGTTCGTTGCTTGAAGGATGAAACACCACCACAAGAAAAAACTGTAACAACCGAAGCCAATCCTCCTGAAGGTGGTACAACTATAGGAGATGGAACATATTTAGAAGGAACAGAAGTAACAGTTAATGCTTACCCTAATACCGATTGGGAATTTATTAACTGGACTGTTGATGGAATAGAAGTTTCTATTGAAGCGGAATACACATTTACAATTACAGAAGATGTTTTATTGGTAGCAAACTTTGAATATATTTTTGTTTATTACACTGTAACAACCGAAGCTATTCCACCCGAAGGTGGCACAACTACAGGCGACAGTACTTACTTAGAAGGAAGTTCGATAACTGTTAATGCTTATCCTAATACAGATTGGGTATTTATTAACTGGACAGATGAAGGAGTAGAAGTTTCTACTGATGCAGAATATATATTTACGCTAACAGGTGATATTTTATTAGTAGCTAACTTTGAATATATACCACTACTTGCACCAATACTTATAAGTGCAACACCGGGTATCGAGGAAGTTACTTTGCTCTGGGAAGCAATTCCGGAAGAAAAAACAGGTCGATTCAACTTTGAAGGAAAATCTATAACAACATTATTTAATATTTATTATGTAGATGGTATTCTTGTGGCAGGAGATATTGCAGGGTTAACTTATACAGATGTTGACTTAATTGCAGGACAAGAATATTGTTATTATGTAACACAAATTCTTGAAGGCGAAGTAGAATCAGATGCTTCAAATATTCTTTGTGCAACACCTGAAGCTCAAATGTACACAGTTACAACAGAGGCTAATCCACCTGAAAGTGGTACAACATCAGGTGATGGAACTTATGAAGAAGGAAGTTCAGTAACAGTTAATGCATATCCTAATACGGATTGGGAATTCATTAACTGGACTGTTGATGGAGTAGAAGTTTCTGAAAATCCGGCCTATACTTTTCCAGTAATAGAAGATGTTACATTAGTTGCACACTTTGAACTAATTCCACTTGAATACACTGTAACAACCGAAGCTAATCCACCTGAAGGTGGTACAACAGCAGGTGATGGAGCTTATTTAGAAGGTACTGAAGTAACAGTTAATGCAAGTCCTAATACCAGTTGGGAATTTATTAATTGGACAGTTGAAGGAGTAGAAGTTTCAGATACAACTGAATATACATTTACACTTACCGGTGATATTTTATTAGTAGCAAACTTTGGACCAAGTGGTTTTGGTACAATATCAGGTATTGTAACAGAATCTGAAACAGACAATCCTATTGAAGGTGCATTGGTAGTTGTTAATGAAACTGCATATTCTGCATACACAGGTCCAGAAGGAACGTATTCTATAAATGTGGCAGTAGATGAATATTCTGTTACAGCAAGTGCAAATGGATATATTTCATTAACAATACCGGAAGTGGTAGTTTCTGCAAATGAAACAACAACTGTTGATTTTAGTTTAACTCTGCAAGGAACAACCCCCCACTTCCCATTCGAAGGAGGTAATCCTGCTGATCCTGTTTGGACAATTTATTTATCCACAGTCATTTTTGATGATTTAGACCTTCAGGAAAATGATGAAATAGGTGTGTTTGATGGGGAGCTTTTAGTTGGTGTTTATTATTTATCAGAAATACTAACGCCGGAAAACTGGACCAATCAAATATGTCCT
>JAIOTT010000120.1 GCA_021106655.1 Bacteroidales bacterium | reverse complement strand
TGCTATGTTACTGAAGGGAAAAGAAGATATAGAAGAGGAAGGTGGGATAAAATCAAATGAAGTTATTGAAGAAAATATAAACGAAGCAGGTGATAGAGCAACCGTAAAAGTGAAAGTAATATTTGGCAACGGAGAAGAAGATACATTAACCTATAAGTTTGTTATGGAAGATGGTAAATGGAAGTACTCAATGAAATAACCTGAATTCGGTAGTAAGTCTATGATAATTCGGGAATTATTCATTTAAGTGAATTACACCCGAAGGGTAAATTACGCAAAGCAAATGACAGCTAATCCAAAGCTCTTCTATTGAATAATATATATCCAAAATTAAAGAAGAGATGGAAGGATTCTTCGACTTTTTCAAAATAAGAGAAGCTTAAACTTGCTGGTCCAATAGGAGTATTATAAATTAATGCGGAGGATCCAAGGAAATAGTAATGAGTGAATTTTTCACCAAAGGCAGCACTAGATTCCTCACCACGTATTATTTTCTGAAACGGTGAGTAAACATAACTTTCAAGGCGAAGTTCAAAATTTTTCATCAATGACACTATAGCCTTAAGGCCAAAAGCACCATAATTATATGCTCTGTAATTGGGTAAAAAAAGGGTTTTGCTTTCCGGTGTTGGCTGAAAAGCAGGAGCATATAGAAGACTTGCTGTATAATTATTAAAAAGTGGCTGGTTGGAAATTACAGATTCAGCGTAGAATCCAAATCGGAATGGGCCTAATTTATCAAAATAATTATCATATTGAAACTTTACCCTAAACCAATTGTGATATGTTGTATATTCATCTTCAATTAAAGATGTTGAGCCGGGAGAATATGTCTCGCGACCATTTATAAATCTCACATTCAGACGTAAAAACACTCCGTTTCTTGCAAATTGTTTACGGTCAAGTGTGTTAAGCCGATAACATAACCCCGGGGAGTAAAACCGGAATTTTGTATTGTCAGCTGTATCTGAGCGGGTAAACTCATTATGTTGATAGTATTCATCTTTAAACTCTCCAATTTCAAATCCAAGCTTTGCAATACCTTTATTTCCGGCAGGTACACCAATATCAAGACTAAAGTGTTTATCTTTATCAATAAGAAATGAAGGAGTATTGTCACTAATAAAATATGTGACTGTTTTAAAATAATCCAATTTACTGTAAGTAAAAGATGGATTAATAAAGAGTGGGATCCTGGATGGGAAATCAATACGACCGGAAAGTTTAACCGAGCTGTAAAAACGCCCAAGATATGTATTTACAAATATTGAAGTAGCATTTTTATTCCATGCATCATATTGCAGTTGAAGAAAAATACTATTTACAGAACTGGATGAAATATTACCTCCCAATTTTAAAAGAAATCTTTTCTGACTGCTCATACTGAGCAGCATATCATAATAGGTTGATTTTTTATTAAATATTAACTCGGGATGTATACCCTCAATTCTGTTTTCAGCCATAAGCTCAAAATACTTTGGTTTTACACTTTCCAGTGTTAATTTCTCAGGATGAAAATCTTTAGCCCTATACCAGCTATTCCTTAAAACCCTGTTAACATAAACAAATTGCTTATTACTTAATCCAGATATTTTTATACTATCAATTACTATTGGAGGTTTTTTATTTAAAAATTCTTCCCTTAAAAAATTGCGCTCATCAACTCCAATACTGTCAGTCACAAACATGCGTATTTCATCGATTTTCCTTATTGTAGCAACATATCCACTATCAATAAACGCTTTGGTCTTGCTGAAGTCAATTACATTCACTACCTCAAGCCGGGGTTCAATTAACACTCCGTTTTCGCAAATAATGCTATAGTCGGTCTTCTCCATCAAGATATTAGTGATCTGGGATAAAATGTCATTTTCACTGGGAGGGCCAGTATTACCTGCCACTTTACTCCCAATAATTATATCCGGAAAAAATTCTTCATAAACCACACTGGCAGGAAAGTTATTGTACATTCCACCATCAAACAATAATTTACCTTGAAGTTTAATAGGCTTGAAATAAAAGGGATATGTCATTGAGGCCCGCACTGCTGATCCCAGATTTCCATTTTTCAGTACAATGGATTCGTTATTCTCAATATCTGAAGCAACACATCTAAAAGGAATAAACAAACTATCGAAATTATAATCTGACGCAGCACTTGCGCCGGAAAAAATCTCCATCATTGCAAAATCCATAAAATAAGGAGAAATTACATTTATTGGTAAGCTGTATTTTAAGACAGAGTCATAATCAAATTTAAAGCTCACCCAGGAAGCATCAGGAGAAGGTGACTTAAAATAATATTTATATCTTTTATCAATATCCCCGGAAAGCCACTTGCTAAAATCCTTTGATAAAACCAGTTCTTCAATTTGCGGGATAGTATAGCCGGCAGCGTATAATCCACCGATTACAGCACCCATAGAAGTTCCGGCTATATAATCTATTGGCACCTGCTTTTCTTCCAGGGCTTTAAGCACTCCTATATGCGCAACACCTCTGGAGCCTCCACCACTTAATACCAACCCAAGCTTCTGTGAGTAAGATGGATTAACAACCAAGCAACTCAGTATTATCAGCAATATAAAGCGATTTTGAAACATTTTTGAGTATTGAGTACAGAGTATTAAGTACAGAGTATCAAGTAATAAATATACTCAGTACTTAATACTAATTTCTAGACACAAAAATATAAAAAAATCCCGTGAATTGAGAACAATCATTCACGGGATCATAAAAATATTTCGAACTCTAAATTTTCGCCAAAGCCTGATCAAGGTCACCTATAATATCCTCGACATCCTCAATTCCAACAGCAAATCTTACTAAGTCATCAGTAATACCTGCTTTTACTTTATTTTCCTTTGAGATTTTTGAATGAGTCATAGATGCAGGATGCTGTATGAGTGATTCAACACCACCAAGTGAGACAGCCAATAATGCCAGATGAACATTATCCATTAATATCTTGCCTGCTTCAAAGCCACCTTTCAAACCAAAACTTATCATAGTGCCCGGCCCGGCCATTTGTTTTTTTGCTATTTCATATTGTGGATGGGATCTCAAACCCGGATACTTCACCCATTCAACTTTGGGGTGATTATCAATATACTCTGCTACCTTGATTGCACTTTTCTGCGCCCTTTCAATCCTAATAGCCAAGGTTTTAAGTCCTCTGTGTACCATATATGCCTGATGTGGATCCATATTGCAACCCATGTTAACCATTGCATATCTCAGTTTTTTGAAATTCTCCTCATCTTTGGCAACCAGCATACCTGCCACAATATCCGCATGGCCATTAATAAATTTTGTCATCGAGTGCAATACTACATCTGCTCCAAGGTCGAGAGGTTTCTGTAAATAAGGACTGCAAAAAGTATTATCAACAACCAGAGGTAATCCATTCTCATGAGCCAGATCAGCAAGTGCTTTGATGTCACTTATTTCCATTGTAGGATTAGCAGGTGTTTCAGTGAATATCATTTTAGTATTTGGGCGAATAGCATTTCTAACCTCATCAATTTTTGTTGTATTAACATAAGAAAACTCAACACCAAACCTGGAAAAAAGTGTTTCCATCACACCTCTGGCAGGACCGTATATGGCGTTATGACTTACAATATGTGCTCCGGCACCCAGAAATGCCATGTATACAGTTGTAACTGCAGCCATTCCTGAAGATGTTGCAATTCCACCTATACCATTTTCCAGAGCAGCAACTGCATCCTCCAATGCATTTATAGTAGGATTACCTATACGAGTGTATATATACCCATCACTTTCTCCTGAAAAACATTTTGCACCATGTTCAGCACTCTTAAATGAAAAAGTAGATGTTTGGTATATAGGTACAGTTGCACTGCCAAACTCATCTTTAAATCCACCTGCATGGATCAATTTTGTATTAAAACCCATCTTTTCTTTACTCATAATTGTATAATATTATTGTTTTTAATAATGTGAATTCAATCAAAAAAATCGGTGCAAATGTAATAAACATTTAATTCATATCAATGTTAAAATTAACATAAAATTAATATCTTTGTAAATTAAATTATTAATCAAAACCCATAGCTTCATGAAGAAACTCCTAACTATTGTCTTGCTGTTATTTATTGCTTGCAGCTTTTCTTATTCTCAGAAAGATTCCCGTTTATTGCGTTTTCCTGCAGTGTACGGAGATCAAATTGTTTTCTCTTATGCCGGTGATCTCTACACAGTGGATAAATCAGGCGGAATTGCCAGGAAATTAACCAATGATGTTGGTTATGAAATATTTGCACGATTTTCACCTGATGGCAAGAACATTGCCTTTACCGGTCAATATGACGGTAATACTGAAGTATTTTTAATCCCTG
>JAIOTT010000131.1 GCA_021106655.1 Bacteroidales bacterium | reverse complement strand
GCCAAGAGATGAAGAGAAGATGGTGAGTGCCGAAGAAGTTGCCAACTACAGTACAAAAGCAATCATAAAGAGAAAACGCACATTGGTACTAACCAGCCAGGGTAAACTGACTGTTATCCTTAATAAATTCTTTCCTGCCTTTATGGATAAGATGGTGTACAATCATATGGCAAAGGAACCTGATTCACCCATAGAAAGTTAAGTGGGTGAGGAGTTAAGTGGTTGAGTGGGAGAAAATAAGAGACAATTATATTTCATCAACTTTACTTAGCACCTACTTAACTACTCACCTACTTAACTACTCACCTACTTAACTACTCACCTACTCACCTACTTAACTACTCACCTACTTAACTACTTCCCTTTGACCTTGGATGATACTGCAATATGTTATCCCTTAAATACTGTCTGTCGAGATGAGTATAAATTTCAGTAGTAGTAATCGATTCATGTCCAAGCATTTCCTGAACAGCCCTCAGATCAGCTCCTCTGTCAACAAGATGAGAGGCAAAAGAATGACGGAAAGTGTGTGGACTTATGTTTTTCTCTAAACCAATCTTGCTTGCCAGATCTTTGATAATTATAAAGACCATAACCCTGGATAATTTTCTTCCTCTTTTATTCAAAAACAAAATATCCTCACTTTCCTTTTTAATATCCATCTGATGACGAATATTATCAAGATATATCAATATGTGCTTTTTTGCTACACTACCAAGTGGGACAAGTCTCTCTTTATTTCCTTTACCTGTGATCTTAATGAAGCCTGCATCAAAATATAAGCCTGATAATTTAAGTCCTGTCAACTCAGAAACTCTTAACCCACATCCATACAAAGTTTCAAGCATTGCCTTATTTCTTTCACCTTCGGCTTTACTTAGGTCAATGGCAGATATTAACTTGTTTATTTCATCAAGACTGAGTGTGTCCGGTAGTTTTCGCCCTATTTTTGGCGAATCAAGAAGTTCTGTAGGATTGTTGGTGATAACGTCTTCAAGTAAAAGATATTTATAAAAACTTTTTATACCTGAAATAATTCTTGACTGTGTCCTTGAACTAACACCAAACTCATTCAACCACTTTATAAACTCTTGTAACTGCTTCAGTTCTATTTGCTCCGGCGAAACTTTTATTGTCTTTAGATTTAGATACTGAGATAATTTTTCTACATCATGGATGTAAGCTTCAATAGTATTTGAAGAAAGAGACTTCTCCAACTGGAGATAAGTTTTAAAGCCTTTAATGTAATTGTCCCATATCATGATCAGTTTCAAAATTACATAAAATATCTTGTGTCTGATGTCTCAAAATCTCATATCTAAAAAAAAATAAAATAGATTTTGTATTTTAAAAGAAATATTATATTTTTGAACCCTGAAAATAAGAGCTTAAAACTATGGCGAAAAAGGCAAAAGGTGTAAGAGTCCAGGTTATTTTAGAGTGTACCGAACATAAGGAAAGCGGTAAACCGGGTACTTCAAGGTATATTACTACCAAAAGTAAGAAAAATACTCCTGAGAGGATGGAGTTAAAAAAGTTTAATCCCATCCTGAAAAAAATGACATTACATAAAGAAATTAAATAAAAATTATCATGGCTAAGAAAGTTGTTGCTTCATTACAATCTGCAGGTAAAGACTTTGCAAAAGTTATTAAGATGGTAAAATCTCCTAAAACAGGAGCTTATACTTTCAAGGAAAATATTATTCCTAATAATGCTGTCAAAGAGTTCCTGGCGAAAAAATAATTTTAATAATTTATTAATTTGAGAAAAGCTTTTTTCACCTCAGAAAGAAGCTTTTTTTATTTTAACATCTCAATAAAATTTTCAGCAAATTAATAAATCACTAATTTTGCGGAATAATATAATTTCATATGGGACTGTTTTCAATATTCTCAAAAGAAAAGAAAGAAAGTCTTGATAAGGGATTGTCCAAGACTAAATCCAGCGTTGTATCCAGAATATCAAAAGCAATAATTGGTAAGTCGAAAGTTGATAGCGACGTTCTCGATGATCTTGAAGAAATATTAGTAACTTCTGATGTAGGTGTTGAGACTACTCTGAAAATTATTGATAGAAGTGAAAAGAGGGTGGCAACAGATAAATATGTTGGCACATCTGAGTTAAATAATATTCTAAAAGAAGAAATTGCCGGATTGCTTGAGGACAATGTAACAGAAAACTTCGAGACTTTTAGCATCCCGGAAATTAATGAACCCTATGTTATTATGGTTGTTGGAGTAAACGGTGTTGGCAAAACAACAACTATCGGAAAGCTTGCATATCATTTTAAAAGAGCAGGAAAAACTGTCCTTCTCGGTGCTGCTGACACTTTTAGAGCTGCTGCAGTTGATCAGCTTACAATCTGGGCTCACCGGGTAGATGTCCCGATTATAAGTCAGGGAATGGGAGCAGACCCAGCTTCTGTTGCATTTGATACATTGTCTTCGGCCAAAACAAATAATTATGATGTCGTAATTATTGATACTGCCGGCAGACTTCATAACAGAACCAACCTTATGAATGAGCTTGGGAAAATTAAAAGAGTAATGGGAAAAGTGATTGAAGATGCACCGCATGAAGTATTGCTTATCCTGGATGCCTCAACAGGGCAGAATGCAATTGAACAGGCAAAACAATTTACTGCAGTTAAAGATGTTAATGCTCTTGCTCTTAAAAAGCTGGACGGTACTGCCAAAGGTGGAGTAGTCATCGGTATCTCCGAACAGTTAAAAGTTCCTGTTAAATATATTGGCATCGGCGAGAAAATGGAAGACTTACAGATCTTTAATAAATTTGAATTTGTAGACTCATTGTTTAATTAATTACGAATTACGGATAATAATGCCTGAATGCTTAAATGCGAGAAAGCTTGAATGCATGAATGAAAAAATATAACAATCGAACAATTGAACAGTTGAGCAATGGAAATTAATTACGAATTACGAGTTCTGATAAATGATAACTGACATGAATAAATTATTGATCGTATTATCCTTTTTTCTTGGGCCTATATTTCTTTTTCAGTCCTGTGCTGACAAATCACTTGAACATTATGAAAAAGGAGTTGAGTGTTTTGATAATGAGAATTACAAAGATGCAATAAATGAATTTGACCTCGCAATTGAACTTGAGGAGAATTATACGGATGCCTATTATAAAAGTGGTATTTCGAAAATAAACACTGGTGATTATCAATCTGCAATTGAAGATTTTAACAAGGTGGTAGAGCTTGCTCCAGAGAAAATTTTTGTACTTGTTTATCGTGGTGATGTATTCGGAATTATGGGTGATTATAAGTCTGCCATTGCCGACTACAGCACAATATTGGATATAAATCCTGATCATTTTCAGGCAAAATTTAACAGGGGGCTGGCCAGGAACATGTCAGGTGATTATAAGAATGCTATCGTTGACTTTAACTCTATCATTGACCATAGTGCTGATAATGCAGCTTCATATAATCATCGTGCTTATTCAAAATTAAAGCTTGGAATGCTTAATGAGGCATTGGTTGATGTTAATAAAACAATTAAACTGTTCAATCAGGATCCTCTAGCATACAGAAACAGGGCTTTAATATACCTGGAAATGGATTCACTGTCTAAGGCCTGTATAAACCTAACATTTGCTACTGATATGGGCTTTGAAGATAAGTTTGGTAATGAGGTAAACGATTTGTATAATGCTAACTGCAGGTAAATCAATATTCTTTTTATTCTTATATTTACAGTATCACGAGCTCAAAAAATAAAATATCAGTAATTACCCTGGGCTGTTCAAAAAATCTTGTCGACTCAGAAAAATTAATTGGACATCTTAAACTTAATGGTTTTAATGTTTCACATGAATCATATAGTGATCTTAATGATATTGTTTTGATCAATACATGTGGTTTTATTAATGATGCAAAGGAAGAATCTATAAATACTATACTTGAGTTTGTTGAAAAAAAGAAAGCTGGCATACTCAAGAAGATATTTGTAATGGGATGTTTGTCTGAACGCTATATGGATCAGTTAAAAACTGAAATACCTGAAGTTGACGAATATTTCGGTGTATATCAATTACCGGAAATTCTGAATTCCCTTGAATGTGATTATAAAAATGAACTAATTGGCGAACGTTTTCTTTCAACCCCTGATCATTATGCATATTTAAAAATTTCAGAAGGTTGTGACAGAAATTGTTCATTTTGTGCTATTCCTCTTATTAAAGGCAATCATAAATCACGGCTACCGCAGGATCTGCTTAATGAGGCTGAAAAACTCAGAGATGCAGGTGTCAAAGAGTTGATACTTATCTCTCAGGATCTGACATACTACGGTTTGGATATCGAAAGAAAGAAAATGCTGCCCGAACTTGTTGAAAAACTGGCAAATATTAAAGGACTGGATTGGATTCGATTGCATTACGCTTATCCTAATGGCTTCCCTCTGGAATTACTAGATGTTATAAGTAGACACACAAAAATATGTAGATACATAGATATGCCATTGCAACATGCAAACGACAGGATCTTAAAATGAATGAAAAGGGGTATAGATATCACACAAACAAGGAAGCTAATAGAGTTGATCCGGAAAAAACTGCCTGAGATTGCTTTGCGTACTTCCTTTATTGTTGGGTATCCCGGAGAAACGGAAGAGGAGTTTAATGAGTTAATAAAATTTATTCGTGATTATAGATTTGAAAGAGTAGGTGTATTCACATATTCCCATGAGGAAGATACATCTGCATATAGTCTGAAAGACAATGTTCCTGAAGATGTGAAAATCCAGAGAGCGAATGAATTAATGAAAATTCAGGAAGAGATATCATTGGATATTAATCAACAAAGAGTTGGTAAGATTTATAAAGTCTTGGTCGATAGGGATGAAGGAGAATATTTTATTGGCCGTACTGAATTTGATTCTCCTGAAGTAGATAATGAGGTAATTATTAAAAAAAATAATTTGAATACGGTAATAAGGGCCGGTGAGTTTTATGATGTGAAAATTATTAGTGCTGACAGCTTCGAGCTTACAGGAATTCCGGTTTACAATAAATAGAGTCTGTC
>JAIOTT010000101.1 GCA_021106655.1 Bacteroidales bacterium | reverse complement strand
TCAGGGTGGTTTCAGCGATCATCTTTCAATTTATCTTGACTTATTTTTTAGATCCAAAATTGAATAATCAGTGAAAGGAAGTCTGAGAATTTTTTACCGCGAAGAACACTAAGTACTTCACTAAGGATACACAAAGGTGATATTAAAGTGATTAACCCTTAGTGCAACTTTGTGATTTCCTTAGTGCATCCTTTGTGGTAAATTTTTTTATATTTTAAATAGATGTATGAATTTTGTTAAAAAATCGCCGCATGCTTATCTACCTTAGTATCTACTTCCCTATACGAGACACAATCCAAAACCGGGCAGATATGTTTACATAGGAGGCATCCAACACATCTTTCCTCATCTACGCTTGCTTTTCTGGTTTCCGGATCAAACTTGATGGCCTGGTTGGCTCCGTCGTGGCAGGAGATATAACATTGTCCACAGCCAATACATTTTTCTTCGTCAATTACAGAAACAACCTGGTATTGTGTATTGAAATCTGCCGGGTCAACAATTTTTCCAGCTGCTTTGCCAAGGATCTCATCAAGTGAATTGATGTTTCTTTCAATCATATAATCACTTAATCCTTCTATCATATCTTCGACAATCCTGTAACCATATCTTAATACTGCTGTGGTTACTTGCAGTGTGGTTCCTCCCATAAGGATAAAATGCAATGCATCTATCCATGTTTCAATACCACCGATTGCAGATAAAGGAAGATCTAGCTTTTTGGAATTATACATATCGGAAATGAACCTCAAAGCAACCGGTTTTACTGATGGCCCGGAGAATCCTGTGGCTGCTGAATGACCTTTAATATTTGGTAAAGGAGTATAGTTGTCAATATCAATGTCAGTTATTGCCTTTATAGTGTTGATTGCAGAAATGGCATCAGCCCCACCTTCTTTGGCTGCAAGAGCAACAGGTATCATATCAGTTATGTTGGGGGTCATCTTTGCCATTATGGGTATCTTACAGGCATTTCTGACGATAGCTGTATAATTTGCAATAGATTCATAGTCCTGTCCGATCCTGTGTCCTGCTGACCTTATTGCCATCTGTGGACAGGAAAAATTCAGCTCCAGCATATCGGCCCCTGCATCCTCCGACATTTTTGCCAGTATAGCCCAATCCTCATCATTATAACCCATTATACTTGAGATAAGGACTTTGTCCGGATATTGCTTTTTGAGAAGTGCAATATCTTTTATGTTGTCGTTAATATTTCTATCAGATATCTGCTCAGCATTTTGCAATCCAACAAATTTTTTATCTCCATAATTATAAACACTCAGGCGTGGTGAAGGCATGACTATCTTGAATGTTGATTCCAGTCCAAGGGTTTTATAAACTATACCACCCCAGCCTGCATCAAAGGCTCTTGCACACATCTCATATGCATTACTTACCGGAGAGGAGGAAAGACAGAAAGGATTTTTAAACTTTATCCCACAAAAATTTACGCTAAGGTCTGCTTTTGTTCTCATTTTATTTTCCTCCTTTCTTTATGAAGTTGTCAATACTTATTGCCGCTTTTTTTCCATCACCAACTGCCTGAACAACTGTAGCGCCGGTACTGCTTATATCTCCACCGGCAAAAACACCTTCTATGTTGGTTTCCATATCTTCATTAATTACAATTATTCCATGTCCTTTAGTGTGTATACCGGGGATAGTTTTTTCAAGTTCTCTTCCCGATCTTGTACCGATTGCCTGTATAAGAAGATCAACATTCAAACTAAATTCTGTACCATCAATTTGCCTTACATTTTCCGGATTGAATTTCCCGGGTTCTATCCAATCTATTTCAATACCCTTCAGTCCTGTGATTTCGTTATCTGTTGAAATAACATCTGTTATCTGAGAGCCTGCTTTAAAAACAATATTCATCAAGCGAGCAATCTTGATTTCCTCCTTATCAGCAGGCAGTTCATTCAAATGCTCAAGAGATATCAGGTACACCTTTTTAGCTCCCAGTGCTGCAGCAGAAGTTGCAGAGTCAATGGCAACGCTTCCTCCTCCAATTATCACAACATTTTTTCCGTTGAGATATATTTCGTTTCGTTTGGTTTTTATTTCTCTAAGGAAAGCACTATAGTTTGTAGCATTTGAATGTCCTTTAAATAATTTTAATTCATAAGCTTCACTTATTCCACTTGCAAGAAACACTGACTTGAAGCCATTGCTAAGCATTTCCGGTATCTCATTCTGAGATTCAATTTTTTTATTATAGATTATTTCAACTCCCAGGTCTTTCAGATTAGAAAGATCATAATCTATAGCCTCTTTTGTAATCCGGAAATCAGGAATATTCCATTTTGCAACTCCGCCTGATTCTTCTTCTTTTTCAAATATTGTTACTTTATAATCCATCTTTGCGAGCTCTGCAGCACAGGACATACCTGCTGGTCCTGCTCCGATAATTGCAACATTGCCTTGATTTTGTTTCCCTGTTTGCTGTTTTTCGATGCCATTATTTTTTCCATATTCCCAGGCAAATCTTTGCAGGCCATTAATGTTTATTGGATCTTCGAGTGCGAGAACGCTACATTCTTTTTCACAGAGTTTTTCTACAGGACAAAGAAATGAACATACAGAACCCATCGCATTATTGTTCCTGATTGTTCGGGCAGCGCCTTTGAAATTATAAAATCTGATCTGTCTGATAAACCTTGCCGGGTCTGTTCCTGCAGGGCATCCTTTATTACAGGGAGCATCATAACAAAGCAGGCAGCGGTTTGCTTCTTTGATAGCATCCTGCAAGCTCAGTGTTTTTCGCATTGTTTCGAAGTTCCTGATCTGTTCAGGGTTTATTGGTTTTTTCATGATATTCGTATATAGTAATCAAGTGATTGATGATTATTTTCTTTTCCATAATTGTAAAAAATGTTACACAATGACAGCATCTCCAAGGTCTTTTTTTGTATTCATAAGGCTAGCATTGCGAACATGCTTGTTCACCTCGTTTACCAATTTATATGGACGATTAAAAGCCTCCTGGGAAATATTGAAATAATCAGACAGCTTACGGATGGTTTCTTTTGAAAGCCCTTTATGAAAGTTCAATATTTTTGAAACCGTTCCTTTGGACAAATCTAAAATATCAATTAGGTCTTTTGGCTTTAGCTTGTTTTCTTCCATCAAAGCTTTAATTAACTCAATAGGGTTAAGATCATCAAATGAATTATGCTCATTGTCCCATTTATTAATTAGGAGGTTTAGCAATTCAATTTCGTTATATAAAGTCTTATCCTCCTGAACTATTAGTTCTTCAAGAGTATTGCAATATTTATTGTATTGCTTTTCGTTTTTGATGATGGTGTATTTCAATGATTTCATTTCAAAAACAATTTAAATCCTTAATACAAATTTACAGTATACTGCTTCCTTTTATTGCAAAGTCTCGAATATTCGACATGTGTTCCTATCCATTTAACGAATAAATGAACTTTCATAATTGATAACGCAAAAATAAATTAAAAGTTTCACATAGGGAAACTTTTAAGGTAATTTTTTTTAAATTAATAAAGTTAATAGCTTATTTTTTGATACAAATTTCTTTAACTAAGCCATCTTTAAGATAGATAATGTATGTTTTATATTCTTTTTGGAGCATTGGTTTCAGTTAATTTAGCTTGGTTAATATATCATTCTTATTAATCATAAGGTCAATCACTTTCACATAACAGGAATTGTACTAAAGTATTAAAAACATTATTACAGAGTTTTTATGTGCTGAACTATTTTTTTAGATGCATTCCCATCTCCGTAAATATATTTCATAGATTCTTTAATATTTAGATTCAGCATTTTTTCAAAAACTGTATTGATATTATCCAATTTCTCATTAAAACAAACACCAATCTTGTTTTGAATACTCTCAAATCTTTCAGTGCAATTTCTTAAGATTAAAATGGGTTTTAAAAAATAACTAGCTTCTTCCTGTAACCCCCCTGAATCACTTATTATTAACTTGGCAGTTTTGATCAAATTCAACATGTCAGAATATTGTAGTGGATTGATTACATTAATATTGCTTAATTCTTTTAAACTGGTACTACTCAGGGCTTGCTCAACTTTAGGATTGGGATGTTTAATAATAATAAAATTGTGATGCTGATAATGTAATGCAAGTGTTTTTATAAGATTAAGATGTTTTATGATATTTTCATCAAGATTCTCTCTTCGGTGAATTGTACAAATTATACTATTTGCTATCGTTTTTATATTATTCTGTTTATTCAATTTTTCTATTAATTGGATACTGTCAATTATAGTATTTCCGCAAACTAATATCCTATTCTCAGGATATCCCTCTTGAAGTAAATTGTTCTTTGAATATTCAGTGGGTGCATAATGAAAGCTTGAAACGGAACTTATTACTTTTCTGTGAAATTCTTCAGGAAATGGTTCATTAATATTCTGTGTCCTTAATCCAGCTTCAACATGGTGAACGGGTATTTTATTGTAAAAAGCAAAAAGTGACGAACAAAATGCAGTGGAAGTATCTCCTTGTGTTATAATAGCTTTGATGTTTCCTTTACTTTTAATTGAGATTAGCAGCTCATTGAGTTTTTCTAATATTGCCGAGCCCAGTAATGACAGGTTGTTGAAGTTATTATTAATATCAAGAGTGTAATCAGGAATAATATTAAATAGTTTAAGGTGAGGTTCTAACAGTGTATTATGTTGATTCGTGTTAACAACAATTAGGTTGTCTTTAAGGCCTGATTTATTGAATTCATAAATGACAGGAGCTAATTTTATCAATTCAGGTCTAGTTCCAAAAACTAAAACGATCTTATTCATTTATTCTATTTTAATAATTAATATTTAGTTTCAAACCTGTTATATATTTGATCCTTTAATTGTATTTTCCAAGATAGTATTTACAATTTCCCAATTATATTTTTTAATAACAAAGTTGTACGCATCTTCTGTGAGATTAAGTCTTTTTTCTTCATCATTCAATAGTAGAAGTATATTATTAACATATTCGTCTGGTGTGTTTGCTTCCAGAATAGTTTGTCCATGAGTTGCTTGTATTGCATTATTTGCAGATTTTGAAACAACATTTGGTACTTTCATTGCCATAGCCTGAATAATCTTATTTTGTAAGCCAATACTAACTATCATAGGTGAAATTATTACTTTTGACATAGCAATAGAATCACTGATATGATTGAAGTTTTCAATAATATCAATGTTAAGTGATTGAAGAGCTTTTATTGATTTTGGAGGTGATATTCCTGCAATTAGAAATTTTATTTCTGCTTTTCTTTTAATAAGCAATGGAAATATTTGATTAATTGTATAATGTACTGCATCAATGTTTGGTGGATAACTCATATTTCCCATAAAACAGATGTCATATAACTTTTTGCTGTTTCTTGGGTAAAATGAATCAAAGTCGACACCATTTGGAACTACTTTTATTTCAGAAGCTCTAGGATGTTTAATAGCAATTCGATCCTGGTTTGATATAATAGAGAACCTGTTAAAATACTCAAACATCGATGCTTCGTACTTTTCCAATCTTTTATACTCATATAAAAATAAAAGTTTCTTAAATGGATTTTTTTCAATATCAGCTCTTTTCTTCATTCCAATTGAAAAGGCATCCATATAATCGAGAGATTTCTCTATTCCTGAAAATTCCTTTACATATTCTGCTGCTCTTATTAGGTGACAATGGATGTAGTCTGGTTCAATTTCTGTAATTAGTTTTTTAATTTTCTTATTAATGGCTGAATTATAAAAATACCCGATTTGAAAAGGCCATCTTTTAAAGAAACTTGTTGCTATTGATAATAAGCGTTTTGTTTTTGATGTTGAGAATATATTTATGCTTTTGCAAAATGGAGATAAGATTTGGACATGCTCATTTATTACGTTGTTTTCATTTATTGCAATAAGATGTATTACGTTGTTTTTACTAAGACATTTTAGTTGAAAATAAACTCTTAATTTATCACCTTTACTGAGTGGGTATGGGAATCGGGATGTGACAAATAAGATTTTGGACATATTATTTCCCCTTATCTCTTAAAATGAACTTAAGTAATTGTGAAGCGCTATTGTTAATTCCTTGATTATTAAGGTGAACACCGTCAAAAAAACCCTCTTGATTCAATTCAAACTGGAGAAGCCTAATTTTAAATTCGATACTAATTTCTTCAATGATTGAATTGAAAATATCAATTGTATCATTCATTTTAAAATTATAAGGATACATTACACCCTGAGGAAATTTCGGAATTTTAATTAAAATGACATTATTTTTTTGGGTTATTAATAGAACTTTAAGAACAAGTAAATTGTAAGCAATTTTGAATTCACTTGGATTTGTATTTTCTTTAACATCGTTTGTACCAATAAGAATAGTTGCAATTCCAGGATTGCAAAATGAAATATTAGCAAGTTCTTTGTCAAACAATCTTACAATATCAATTGCCTTAGATCCATTTTCTGATATGTTTATTACATTCCAGTCTTTCTTTAACTCCTGTTTTAATAAATATGCAGTTTTTTCAGGATACCCAAGGTAGGTTCTGGCTCCTTTTGTGATACTATCTCCAATTGCAATGTATGTTTCCCAGTTCATGATTTTTAATTTTCATTTATCAAATAAAGTTTACCATCATTCACTGAATGTAATAGTGGAGCAATCGTGATTTTAGGGTATTTTAATCGCAGGCGATTTGTCTCATTTAACAGAAAATCTACTTCATTACCAATTTCGAATTTTGGGACAGAGTTCATGAAATACTTTTCAGCCTTATCTCTTTTCCATCCGGCTTTTTCTGTGATTCCTTTTATGAATATATCCTTATGAGAAGATAAATGTGCCATTGCACAATCGTTATGGGCTATGAGAGCAAGGTAATTGAGTTGGCCGAATGTAATAGCAAATGAGACATTAAACTCACTGTTTTGTAAATTGGCACCTGCCGTGCGTATCACAAATGCAAAGTTATCAGGTATGTGTAAATTTTCTCTATTATCAATACACATCCCTATTAATAGCTGAGCTTTGTCGAAAATGTCGTGTTTACGATTAAGGTTATGATACTCCAAAAGTTTCTCAACTGGAGTGCCTCTGTATTCAGGGAAAATGTCATCATTATTTAGAACTCTATGCAACCTAGCCATATTTAGTGTTTTAACATTAATTTCATTAGTTCAATAGCTGCTACTTCACCTTTCCTTTTAATAAATCGACGCGGAGTATTATCTCCAATTTCAAATGTAAGAGACACAGCTCCTAACTCATGAAAAAGATATGACTTAGAAGTTACTCTGGGTTCATCATCGGATGCTGGCCTTATGTTGGGTTTGTCATCATTTAATTTCTTGCTCATGTTCTCAATCATATCAGGAACCAGTCCTGGCATATTACCTTCCAGTTCTGGATTAGTAGTGTAATAGATATCTTCATGTGTTGAGTGGAAGTCGACTGCAAAATAGAACTTACCCCCATCATCAATTTTCTTTTCGATAAATCTTTTTACAGCTTGCAATTCCGGTTGATTGAACTCTTCCCAATCCCTGTTAAGGTCTACACCACCTGCATTATGCCGCCAATGACCATTATCCACTCCATCAGGATTAAGATTGGGAATTACATATGTATTATAAACTTCCCTGAACTTTGTAGCAGTTTCACTTTCACCACAAATTGTTTCCACAAATGATTGCATAGCCAGATAACCTGTAACTTCAGGAGGATGCTGACGGGACAATATCAAAATCATCTTTTTATCATCAACTTTCCCGATTTTAAGCAAATTAATAGGCCTTCCTTCATGGCTTTCACCAATTTGTGATGTAGTAATAAACTGTTTGGTTACTAAACTCTTTGCCCATTCATTTACATCATTGGAGCTTATAATTTCCTGTCCGGCGATCCAGGTAGTATCCTGACTAATTAATAATTTCATAGTAATATTGGTGGGAAACCCTCTCTCACTGCCTGCTTTTGATTCAATATCTTCTGAATAGTTAATAGAATCGAGGTTATGCCAGGATAATCTATCATAACTCAATTTAGGATAATAACGGTGCCTGTAACCATCGAGATAAGTGATTTTTAGATAAACATCCTTTGTTCTTGATGACCAGATATTAAAGGCATACCATGGGCTTTTATTGATTGGTGTATTTTCTGGTGTAATGAGTACAGTTACAAGGGTGTCGTTGGTTAATACTACTCCGTTCAACCGGGCACCATCAAAATCATTTGAACAATAAATGCTATCGCCTATATCAAAAATCCCTTTTAGCTGTTTTTGGATCGGTACAGTGTGGGTATCAACTTTCTTTAAAGCATCCTGACCTTTCCATTTGGAATCCTGCTGACAGGACCAAAGAAAGGAGATTGCGATTAGCATTAATATATGTGCGCTTTTCATAATACCAGATGTTTAAATTCCTCAGATTCATTTTTATCTTCTTTTGCCCGCTTACATTAATGCCTCTGAGTATTGATATATAGTTTTTCATTTAAATTTCTGCAAGTCTTGTAATTACCAAATTCAGATTTTTCTTTTGAACCATATAAGAATTATAAGGTCATATAAGATATTCTTATATTTTCTTATATGGCTTATATGGTATTAAAGTTTATCCAAATATATTAAAATTGTTTTGGTTTGGATAGCTTTCAGGAGAGTTGTAAGGAGGTTAATAGTTTGGTAATCTCATAATACTTAAATTTGACACACCCTCTTGAAATGATTATTTATCCTTCTTCATGCTGAAGACCTTGCTTCCACCATCCCATGTTTTGGTTGCCCATTCGTCGCAAATACCATTCCCGTAATCGATGGTGGCAACCCAGCTTGTACCTTTATAAAACTCAATTATTCCGGAAACGATATAATCGCAATTGGCAAGCTTAATCAGGGGCTGGACAATAACTTTATCATATTCCCATCCTTTTCCTTCTTCTTTTCCATCCAGTTCAAACTCAGTTGTTATGCCATCAACGGTTTTGGTTGCAATATTGTCACATGTACCATCTCCATAATCAACCACGGCAACAACAGTACCGTCTAACTGGTATTCGATAGTTCCTTCAACGATATAGTTGCATCCATTAATTTTAAGCAGGGGTTTGGTAATAACTTTATCAAACTTACCCTCTCCTTTTATTGTTATGTCAGCTTCCTGATTTTTAATTGCATCATCCAATGATCCATCTTTTGTTGAACCATCTTCTTTTTTACATGCAGTAAATAGCAAGGCTACACTTACTGCAAATAAGACTAAAACTTTAATAGAATTTTTCATTTTTGCTTGATTTTAATTGAATGATAAAATTAATACTTATTTTCTTATATACCGTTTAAAAGATAATTGATCCTATTTTTTTGTGAAAATATTCAATCATTAAAAAAATAATAAGAATTATGCTACAAAAACACTAAATCACAAAAATTCACAAAATAATGAATACTGCTACTGCAACTGCCATTTTTGCTTGCTAACTATGGTTCAATCAGCTTACCATACGCATCCGGCCGCCTGTCTCTGAAAAACTGCCATGTAGATCTTACCTCATCAATCATATCAAGATCGAATTCAGCAATAAGGAGTTCATCATTATCTTCTGAAGCTTCAGAAAATATTTTTCCGCGCGGATCAACAAAATATGATGTTCCGTAAAATTTACCAAGCTTCCATGGCTCTTCAGCTCCAACACGGTTTATACATCCCATAAAGTAACCGTTGGCTACGGCATGAGCAGGTTGCTCAAGTTTCCATAGATATTGAGATAATCCTGCAACGGTAGCTGAAGGGTTATAAACGATCTCTGCTCCATTCAATCCCAAAGCTCTTGCTCCTTCGGGAAAGTGCCTGTCGTAACAGATGTAAACGCCAATCTTCGCATACTTTGTATTAAATACAGGATATCCAAGGTTACCCGGTCTGAAGAAAAATTTTTCCCAAAAGCCTGAAGTGTGGGGGAGGTGGGTTTTACGGTATTTCCCAAGGTATTCTCCTCCGGCATCTATTACAGCTGCAGTATTATACAGTAATCCGGCCTGTTCCTTTTCATAAACAGGAACAATAATAACCATGTCATATTTTCGGGCATATTCCTGCATTCGTTCAACGGTTGGTCCGGGAACAGATTCAGCTGAGTTATACCACTCAGCATCCTGTCCGGGACAAAAGTATGGTGTGTTGAATATCTCTTGCAGGCAAAGTATCTGAACCCCCAGCTTACCAGCTTCTTCAACATAAGGAATATGTTTCCGGAACATTGCTTCCTTTATTTCATCAATAGTGCCTTCTCCTTCTGTAAGAGCAAGCGACATTTGAATCAATCCGGATTTTATTTTTCGTGGCATATCTATTGGTTTATAGTTTAGAGTTTATGGTTTATGGTTTCTTGTTCAAATATCTCTGTGGTTCTTTGTGTAACTTTGTGACATAGCAAAGAAGCTATTACACAGAGGCTCACAGAGTATGCCCAGAGTTTCATAAAGGTTTTTTTCTTTTCAGAAATTTACCATATCCCTTTTCAATATTGATTTCTCCATTTTTAATTGCGATCTGGCCTCTTAAAATCACAGTCTCGGTTTTGCCTTTCACTTTCCAGCCTTCATACGCGGAATAATCACAATTATGATGATGCGTATCTACTGAGATTGTATGTTCTTTATTGGGATCGAAGATCACAAGATCTGCATCAGAGCCTGGTGCTATTGTCCCTTTCTGTGGGAACAATCCAAAGATTTTCGCTGCATTTGTTGAATTAATCTCCACAAACTTATTCAGGTCTATCCTGTTTTTCAAAACACCTTCAGAATATAACAGTTCCAATCTGTGTTCTATTCCGGGAGCACCATTTGGGATCTTTGTAAAATCATGCTCACCCTTCTTTTTATCTTTCCACATAAATGGGCAATGATCAGTCCCTATTACTTGTATCAAACCTTGTTGTATTCCGGACCATAATGCTTGCTGATCTTTTTTCTCCCTTAGAGGCGGACTCATAACCCACTTTGCACCTTCAAAATCTTTATCATAAAGAGATGCATCCAGAAGTAAATATTGTGGACAGCTTTCAATGAAGAGGTTTTGATTTCTGAGTGTAGCTTGCCTTACCTTATTTATAGCTCCCTCACAGGTCATATGAACAACATAGGCTTTAACACCTGATTGAAAAGCAAGATCGATAAAGCGCCCTGCTGCTTCTGATTCAGTTATCTCGGGTTGTGAAAGATAATGGTACAATGGACTTAATTTCTTTTCGGAAACATATTTGTTGACAAGGTAATCAATCATGTCACCATTGGTAGCGTGTACGGCAATTAGTCCACCGAACTTTTTGACCTCATTCATGATATCCAGCATCTGCCTGTCGTCTATCATCAGACTGCCTTTGTAAGCCATGAAAGTTTTAAAGGATGAAATACCTTCTTTCTCTATTATATCTTTCAGTTCATTTCTAACGTCATCATTGTAATCTGTGATAGCAATATGAAATGAATAATCCCCATAGGTTTTGCCTTCAGCTTTTTGCTTCCAAGTGTTCAGTGTTGAATATAATGATTCGCCTTTAGATTGTATAGCATAATCAATAAGAGTGGTGGTGCCTCCATAAAGTGCAGCAAGAGTGCCACTTTCATAGTCATCACTTGAGAATGCACCCATAAAAGGCATAGCAAGATGTGTGTGAGGATCGATACCGCCCGGGAATACTAATTTGCCTGTAGCATCAATTACTTGTTCCGGATCAAGGTCACCTTCATCAAAAGCGTTACCGATCGCTACGATAGTTTCACCATCAATAAGAATATCACCAAAATAATCATCAGTTGCCGTTATAATTCTGCCGTTTTTTATTAATAAACTCATGCCGATTATTGTTTGTGTTAAATTTAATAATTCTTCCTGCAACTAACTACATTCAGGTCACTGAGCCTGTCGAAGTGCCAACTGCTTCTGCTACTCTTCATAATATCCATCTGCAATATCAATTGCTTTTGAAATAATAGCAATTCCCTCATCAATCTGTTCTTTAGTGATACACAGCGGGGGCGCAACAAATATCCAGTTCCATCTCACAAACGTAAACATACCTGATTCACGAATACTGGCAGCAAGCTTATTTGTTATTTCCATCTCTTCGGGTTTGGCATTCCATGGTGCTATAGGTTCTTTAGTGTCACGGTTCTTTACAAGTTCAATAACACCAAGCAAACCTGTGTTTCTGTAATCTCCAATTGATATATGTTTCTGCATAAGCATTTCCAGTTGAGTGTCCATATATTTTCCCATTTCAATACTGTTCTCCAGGAGATTCTCGTCTTCATAAACCTTGATGGTTGCCAGGGCAGCCGCACATGATACAGGATGAGCAGAATAGGTAAGACCCAACGGTAGAGCTGTCTCATCAAAATGTTTAGCGATCTCTTCTTTAACAATTATTCCGCCCAATGGCAGATATCCTGAAGTAAGGCCTTTTGCCATGCAGATAATATCAGGTTCCACATTATGATGTTCAATGGCAAACCATTTACCTGTCCGGCAGAATCCACTCATAACTTCATCATCAATAATAAGGATTCCATATTTATCTGCAATTTTTTTTACTTTTTGCCAGTAACCCGGAGGATATTTTATGCAGCCTGATGATCCTGATTCACCTTCCATAATGATAGCAGCAATACTTTCAGGATTTTCAAACTGTATCACTCTTTCAAGTTGTGCAGCACCTCTTTCCGAACAATCTTCCGGAGAATCACTTCCCCACGGACAACGATAGGAATATGGATTTTCAACATGAATTACGTTTGGAATTCCCTGACTGTCGATAGGGAACTTCCTGGGATCGCCACCCACTGACATTGCTGCATAAGTGCCTCCATGATATGATCTGTATTGTGCTATTATTTTAGGCCTTCCGCTGTATACTCTGGCTAACTTTATTGCATTCTCTACAGCTTCAGCTCCACCCAGTGTAAAGAAGGTTTTGTTTAGTGTTCCAGGCGCAATTTCTGCAAGCTTTTTCCCCAATTCACCTCTTACTTTGGTGATCATCCCTGGATATACATAACTAACCTCATTCATTTGTGCAATAACAGCATCTCTTACTGCAGGATGTGCATGCCCAATATTTACATTCATCAACTGAGATGAAAAATCTATGTATTTCTTTCCATCCCTGTCGTAGAGGTAAACACCTTCTGCTCTTTCAATACTGATAGGGTTCAAACCAGACTGCTTCGACCAGGAAAACAGGGTGTAGTCCAAGTTATTCCGTAAAATTGTATCTTTATTTTGATTTATATCCATGTCAGCTTATTCAAATATATTTATTGTTAATTGTTATTTGTTAATTGTTTATTAATTAGAAATTAGTGCAATTAGGTCAATTAGAGCATTTTAAAAAAATCTAGCTCATCCAATCCTGCTTCTCCTGCTTACTCCATTTTCCTGTGATCTTTTTCAATTGTGTCCAGAACTCAATAGAGCTTTTGCCAGTGATGTCGCCAACACCAAATTTTGAATCATTCCATCCCCCAAAAGAAAAAGGCTCTCTTGGCACAGGTACTCCAATATTTATACCCACCATCCCGACATTAACTTTTTTTGCAACTTCTTCAGCCACTCCACCGCTTTGTGTAAATACAGAAGAAGCATTTCCATAGCGAGACCTTTTTTGAATATTAATTGCTTCATCTAGTGTATCTACCCGAATTATTTCCATAACAGGGCCAAACACTTCCTCCAAAGGAATAGGAGTTTTAGCATTCGTATAGTCTAATATTGTTGGGCCTAAGTAAAATCCTGCTTTATCAGCGCTGCTATCAATTTCAGTCTTTCTGCCATCCAGTAAAATTGTAGCACCGGCATTCTCAGCTTTATTGATATAATTAATGATCTTCTCCCTGGCTTTTTTTGAAATTATCGGTCCAAGATTCAGGCCTGGTTTGATCTTCCTTGAGTTGATAATTATCTTTTCTAAGATATGATCTGTTTTACCAACAGCTATGAGTACTGATGCTGCCATACACCTTTGGCCAGCAGTTCCGGTGAAGGAGGCTGTGATATCTGTTGCTGACAAATCTGGATTGGCATCAGACAAAACGATCAGATGATTTTTTGCACTTCCAAGGGTGAGGCTTCTTTTAAGATTAGACGTAGATCTTTTATACACAATTTTAGCAACATCCGTAGATCCGACAAAAGAGATCGCTTTAATATCCGGGTGATCGCAGATCGCTTCAACTATCTCCTTTCCTCCATTAACAATATTAAAGACCCCATCAGGAAGCCCTGCTTCCTTAAGCATTTCAGCAATTCTGACTGCTGTTACTGGCACTACTTCGGATGGTTTAAGTATCATACAGTTTCCTAAAGCTATTGCATTTGGTATAGTCCAGTGTGGAACCATATTAGGAAAGTTAAATGGGGTAATTGATGCAACAACACCTAATGGCGTATATTCAGTACGGCATGTAACACCTTCACTAACTTTCATGATATCACCACTGATTATTTGCGGAACCGAACAGGCAAATTCTGTAAGCTCAATACTTTTTTCAACTTCAGCAGTAGCATCACTGATATTTTTACCGTTCTCATAGTGGATTATTTCGGCAAGTTCATTAAGATTTTTTTTAAGAATTGCTCTATAACTAAATAATACTTCTGCCCGTTTTTTTGATGTCAACCCTGACCACAGTGGGAAGGCCTTCTTTGCTGCAGTAATAGCCTTATCAAGATCAGTTATGGTAGATAAGGGTACGTTAGAAATTACTTCTCCGTTCAGAGGACAAGTGACATCAAGTTTTTTACCCTCACTGGAAGTGAATTTACCATCAATAAAATTTTTAATTTCGGGATACTTCATAATGTATAGTGGGTTTATTGTCAATAAAAATCAATAGCTAAAATAAGTATTTTTTGAATAATTCATTGTTAAATAAATCTTCCGTCGTCTTTGGCTTTTTTGAGTTTGTTAATGTTGCCATTGAGCCAACCAATCTTACAGTCTTCTCTGCCATCAAATTCAGGAACATATGGTTTGATATCTAACAAGGGTGTTTCATTAATAATGTCAATATCGCTGATATATAATGTATTTTTTTCAATACTGTGGAGCTTTACAATTGATAATCCTATCGGGTTTGGCCTGTTAGGGGCACGTGTGGCAAAGACTCCATGTTTTTTATTATCCAAAAATGGTTTAACTATTGGAGAAAAGCCCTTATCCAGGTAGTTGAAGTGATAGATTAAAAAGATATGCGAGAAGGCTTCCAGGTCTTTTAATCCTTCTGAATATTCGTCAAAAATAACAATTCTCCCATTTGAAGTTGCAGCAGCTGTTGGCTGAATAGGAGTTCCAATGGCCTGATTGAATTGTGAGTAGATTATTCCTATAGCTTTGAATGATATGATTTTCATGATGTTTGATATATTTCAAAAATACATTAAATGTATAAAAATAAGTAAATTATTTTGCCACTAATTGCACAAATCTTCACAAATTTACTAAAAAACTAATCCTAAGCCTTAGCCTCAGCCTTTTTTTAATAATTCCCCCGATATGGTCTTCAAATAAATATTTTTTGTATATTAGCCCGTTAGGATTATTAATTATTATTATAATATAAAACACATATCTATGGAAAATATTGATTGGAAAAGTTTACCATTTGCTTATTTTAAAACTGATTATAATGTTCGTTGTTATTACAGAAATGGCAAATGGGGAAAAATTGAGACATCTTCATCTGAATACATAAATATTCATATGGCTGCCACCTGTTTGCATTATGGACAGGAAGCTTTTGAAGGAATGAAAGCTTTTAGGGGTGAGGATGGAAAGATCAGAATATTTCGTTGGGAAGAGAATGCAAAAAGGATGCAGAGATCTGCTGATGGTATTATGATGGCTGAAGTACCAGCTGAGATTTTTAAAAAGTCCATAGTTAAAGCAATTAGGTTAAATACAAAACACATACCTCCATTTGGTGAAGGAGCAGCTTTATACTTACGTCCTTTACTTATTGGCTCCGGTCCTCAGGTGGGAGTGAAGCCTGCAGATGAATATTTGTTTCTGGTATTTGTTTCTCCGGTAGGACCGTATTTTAAAGAAGGGTTTAGTCCTGTGAAGGTGCAGATTTCCAGGGATTACGACAGAGCTGCTCCTCGTGGAACTGGTAGTATTAAAGTTGGCGGTAATTATGCTGCCGGAATGAAAGCCGGAAAGAGAGCACATGATGAAGGCTTTGCCACCGTACTGTTTTTAGATTCAAAAGAACAGAAATATCTGGATGAAGCAGGACCAGCCAACTTTTTTGCTATTAAGGGCAATACATACGTTACACCAAAATCAGATTCTATTTTACCTTCAATAACAAATATGAGTTTGATGACCCTGGCGGAAGATATGGGTTATAAGGTTGAACGCCGACCAATTACTGCTGATGAGCTTAGTGAGTTTGATGAGGTTGGAGCATGTGGAACTGCAGCGGTTATTTCTCCCATTAAACTTATTAATGACAGAGATACAGGTAAAAATTATGAGTATTGCAAAGATGGGAAAGCCGGCCCTGTATCTACTAAACTATATAACCGTTTGAAGGCAATTCAGGAAGGTACTGCTGAGGATAAATTTGGGTGGAATTATATTGTGGAATAGATTATATGATCTTTCTGTTTTTTAGAATGTTCTTCATCTGATGCTGAATGCTTTTGGCTGCCTTTTGTGCTTTTTCTGCAAAATCTTTTTCAGCAGAAGAAAAAATGATGCCACGTGAAGAGTTAACTAATAAGCCACATTGCTTATTTAAGCCATAATGAGCTACTTTATGAAGACTTCCACCCTGTGAACCAACTCCGGGGATTAACAGGAAATGATATGGAATAATTTTTCTGATTCCA
>JAIOTT010000069.1 GCA_021106655.1 Bacteroidales bacterium | reverse complement strand
ACGGAACTCTTATTATTTCGTTCCCAAATATCAGTAGCCTTCAAAGCAAACTTTTTAAAGGAAAGTGGTTACACCTTGATCCTCCACGCCATCTTATATTTTTTAAAGCAAAGGACTTTATCAGAATACTCGAATCAATGGGCTTTGAACTTGTCCGTGAGAATTATATCTCCACTGAACAAAATGTTTATGGAATGATACAAAGTATTCTTAACAAGTTCTTTAAAAAAAGAGAGATACTATTTGAATATTTAAAAGGTAATACTGAATATATTAAAGAGTTTTCTTCCTTTAATATCTTTATGCAAAAATTGTTTTTTTATTTCACTTTTCCATTTTTTGCAATTGCTGATGTCTTTATAAGTTTTCTTAAAAAGTGCGCAACAGTAGAATTCACTTTTCGAAAAATGAAATAGTCAATCACAAAATCAGAAATTCTTTAAAGGAAAAACAATCATGACAACAAATAACAAAAACATACCAAGGTCTACATTAATATGGGTTTTGTGTTTTCTATTCACCTTAAGCATTGCCTATTATCAAAGAAAGACTGGGCCATCACATACTATCAGAGGGAAAATTACTTTTGCACAGGAAGCAATCAAATATAAGCTGATACGTACCCATGGAGGGGATGATGACGCCTTAATTGAAATAGCTGTTAAAGATACAACTATTAAAGCAAAGTGTAAATTCAGACGCCGGAAGGCCGGTGATGATTGGACAATAAAGGAAATGTTTCATGACGGCACAAATCTCGTTGCCTCATTGCCACATCAACCTCCGGCAGGTAAAATTGAATATTTTATAATCTTAAATAAAGGCGACCAGGAAGTAGTACTTACAGAAGATCCTGTTATTATCAGGTTTAAAGGAGCTGTCCCCTCATTGATTTTAATTATTCATATCGCCCTTATATTTCTTGCTATGTTGTTCTCAACACGGACAGGCATAGAGGCAATCTATAAAGGCAAAAACACTTATAAATTCACCTTAATTACACTCATTTTATTTTTTGTGGGTGCACTTATCTTTGGCCCTATTATTCAGAAATATGCATTTAATGATTACTGGACTGGCTGGCCATTTGGCGGAGATTTAACTGACAATAAAGGCTTGATTGCATTTATTTTCTGGCTGATTGCATTTATAGTTATGTCGAGGAACAGAAATAACAGAACCTGGGTAATTGTTGCCGCAATAGTATTTGTATTAACATTCCTGATACCACACAGTGCTCTTGGCTCTGAGTATGATTACTCAAGCGGGGAAGTTAAAACAGGAAGGTCGAAGTAATATTGAACCAATTTAACAAATGACAATAGTAATTATAATTATAAGTGTTGTTGTTTCTCTTATCGCAATCCTGAACCAGGGAGTTTCGCAAAAACTCCGTTTTAATGCATATGCCATCAAACATTTTAAGGAGTGGTATAGGTTTTTTACCTACGCATTGATCCATGCTGACTGGATGCATCTATTAGTGAATATGTTTGTCTTATATTCGTTTGGTATGGCAGTGGAGAATTATTTTTCTATTGTGTTTCCAGGGAAGGCAACATTTTACTTTATCATCTTATACATTGGGGGGATAATTATTTCAGTAACTCCTGCTTATAGTAAAAATAAGGATAATGTGTATTACAATGCTGTTGGAGCCTCCGGAGCAGTATCTGCAGTTGTTTTCTCAAGTATTATATTTTTTCCTACAGCCGGTATCAGGTTTTTATTTATTCCATTTGCTATTCCTTCAGTGGTATTCGGTATATTATACCTTATCTACTCAGCTTATATGGCAAAACGAAGCAGAGATAATATTGGACATGATGCACATTTTTGGGGAGCCATTTTTGGAATAGCCTATACCATCATCATAAAACCCAGGCTAGCTCTGTTGTTTTTTGAACAGATAAGACAGTACTTCGCATGATATCAGAAGAGAAGAAGTGATTATGAATGAGCACTAATTAAGAGAAGGATCTAATGGATAATTAACCAATTGTTCATATTCTTTTCCAAGTGTCTTAAGAATACTTGTCCAAAGATCTACCGGATTATTATTTATTACCTGATCGACACGAGTCTTTGAAACGACCCATGAGTTCCTTTCCAGTTCATCATCTAGCTGTTTCGACTCCCAGCCGGAATATCCAATAAAAAACCTGATCTCTTCAGATGATATTTGTTTCAGCTTCAACATTTCCTTAATTACTTCAATGTCACCACCCCAGTACAAGCCTTCAATAATTTTCATACTGCCTGTAATAGTATCTCCAAGAGTATGAACGAAAAATAAACTATCAGTCTTAACCGGACCACCCATATAGAGTTGGCCATCAAACTCAGGAAATTCAGAAACAATTTCATTCAATTTGATATTAATAGGCTTATTGATAATTAACCCAAAAGAACCATCATCACCATGATCAGCCAATAAAACAACTGAACGCTTGAAATAATGATCCTGAAGAAAAGGTTCTGATATTAGAATCCTTCCTTGCGTCGGCTTTATTTTTGTTTTCCCCATCACTCAAATGCTTTTTTATTTTAATAAAGCAGGTAATTTTCTTTATTAATAGACACTCCATCAAATCAATTGGTTGCTTATTGTTAATAATTATTTAACCACTTACCTACTCACCCACTTACCCACTCACCTACTCAACTATTTTTTTGCCAGTAACAATACAATTAACTACTTTTACGCAGTTTTAAAGGATTTGTTTTACATAAACAATCTCCATCTATTACTGTATAAATAGCCAAATAACAGGAAAATGATCTAATGTCTCAAAACTCAAATAACATAAGATTTCATCAGTTACGGAAAAGGTTTCCTTATTTTATATATGAAAGCTATTCTGTTTCACTTAATGATACAATTATTGAAATAAGTTATAAATTTAATCTGGCTGACAAATACTATTTCAATCCGCTAATTCGAATTCCAATAAAAGCATTCTTTAGTTTCACCGGTGATTTTAAGAAGGATTTAAACAATATCGTTTTTAATATAGGAATGATTGAATTGATCAGTTACTGGAAAGCTGCTTGTCCACGGAAAGAATTAATTAAACCCCATTGCTTTAAAAAGGAACAAATCTCGTGGTGAAAAGAATTATATTTTAATGGCATGGGAGAGTTCTTTTTGGTAATTGATATCGTT
>JAIOTT010000287.1 GCA_021106655.1 Bacteroidales bacterium | reverse complement strand
CAGATGATCCTGTGATCCTTCAAAATGATAAAATTAAAGTGTTTCTTTTTGACTGTGCGTTGCATATTGCTGCCTTTAATCCCATGTGCCTTTCAAAAGAAAATGTTGACGATGAATATCTTGCTGAACAGAAAGATATTTTCACAAAGCAGGTGGCGGCGCTTGGGAAACCTGCCAATATAGTGGAAAATATTGTTAAGGGAAAACTTAATAAGCACTTCTCTGAAATCTGTTTTCTCCAACAGGGTTTTGTGAAAGATGATAAATCCAGTGTAGAAACTGTTTTAAAGTCTCTTTCCAAAGAATTAGGTGCTAACCTTGAAATTCTCGATTATAAGTATTTCAAGGTTGGAAGCGAGGAATAAATTATAAAAAAGACCGTTCATCTAATTGTATGGTCTTTTTTTTATACCAGGAGTAATGTAAAATACATATTTTAGGAGAAATTCAATGAACTCAATAATACAGAACTCAGAAAGTAGAATGAAAAAAAGCATTATCTCGCTTGAGACTGATTTTAATTCTCTAAGAACAGGAAGGGCCTCAACTGCCTTGTTTGATAAAATACGTGTTGACTACTATGGACAAACTACTCCATTGTCGCAAGTGGCCAGCATCTCAGTACCTGAAGCACGGCTGGTTGTTATTCAGCCTTGGGACAAATCACTCCTGAATATTATTGAAAAAGCTCTGCTAAAATCGGAACTTTCAATAAATCCCAATAATGACGGTAAACTTATAAGAATTAATATTCCGCCGCTTACTGAAGAGAGGAGAAAAGAGCTGGTTAAGCTTGCAAAGAACACAGCTGAATCCAGCCGGGTAGCAATCAGGAATATTCGACGCGATGCAATAGAAGATATAAAAAAACTTGAAAAACAAAAAGAGATAAGTGAAGATCAATTAAAACTTGGACAGGATAAAATTCAGAAATTGACTGACACATATGTATCGGTTATTAATTCAATACTGGAAAAAAAAGAACATGAGATTATGGAAGTCTGATGGATGCAGGATTCCAGTAATCTCCATGTAAATGATGCAAAACCTCAACATATTGGAATTATTATGGATGGTAACGGCCGGTGGGCTGTCTCCCATAATTCTTTAAGATCTACTGGTCATCTGGAAGGATTAAAAGCAGCAAAACGTATTATTCAAGCAGCCTCTGACAGAAACATTCCATTTATTACACTATATGCTTTCTCAACAGAAAACTGGAAAAGATCCGGCTCTGAAATATCTTATCTTATGGGTCTAATCTCTACATATATTAAGAAAGAATATCCATTTTACAAACAAGAGAATATACGTATTTTACATACAGGAAGTTCTGAAAATCTGCCGGCTTCAGTTCTCAGGAATATTAAAAACGCAGTTTCCTATACATCTGGACATACAGGCCTAACCGTTTGCCTTGCAATAAATTATGGCGGAAGAAATGAAATTCTTCGTGCAATAGGAAAATACTGTGCCAGCAAACATCACATCCAGGACATAACTCCTAAAGAAAAAGATTTCTGTCAATTTCTGGATAATCCTGGAATTCCAGACCCGGATTTTATAATCAGGACTGCAGGAGAAAAACGTCTAAGTAATTTTCTTCTTTGGCAAAGTGCCTATTCAGAGTTTTTTTTTAGTGATAAACTATGGCCAGACTGGACTGCTGGTGATCTTGATAATGCCTTAGTGGATTTCAGCAAGAGAAAAAGACGATTTGGGGGAGTACAAAAGTGAACACTGTATTAAAACGTATTCTTATCACTATCATTGGTGTTCCTCTCATGTTGGGAATTATTTTTTTCCTTGATCATTTTAATTTTCTAGCATTAATGATTGTGGTTGCTGCTTTTACAATTCTTGGTTCTTATGAACTTAAAGGTCTTATTTCAGGAGGCATATCTACTGATTTACATATTCCACCCTGGCTGACTTTTTTTATTCTACTGGCTTCATATAGTGAAATTTTTTATTTTCCAGAACTTCCATTATTAATGATTACATCAATTTTATTAATTTCTGTAATCTGTGTAATGGAAATTTTCAGCGGTCATGTGGATAATTTCAATGGATCAGTATCACGATTAACTTCCCATATTTTCATACTATTTTATCCTTCGATATTTGTAACATTTATTATATGGATTTCTTCTCTGGAACATGCCAGTTGGTTCCTCATGCTGGTATTTCTACTTATTTTTACTAATGATGTATTTGCCTATATTTTTGGCATGCTGCTGGGCGGCTCTTCAAGAAATCTTTTGAAAGCCAGCCCAAAAAAAAGTTTAGTAGGATTTATCGGTGGTTTATTGATGACCATCATTATTGGGTATACTTACCTCCTGGTAATACCTGATATTAACCAGAAAGAGAATTTGTTTGCTTTTGGAATACTTTTTTTCATTATCTCAATAACAGCTAATATTGGTGATCTGGTTGTATCTGTTATCAAACGCTCCGTTCATGTTAAAGACTCCGGGTCTTTAATCCCGGGACGCGGGGGGATTCTTGATACGATGGATTCTATAGTTTTCAGTGTCCCGTTCTTTTATTTATACATACTACTATTCATACAGGTTTAATACATGCAGAAAAAAATAATAATTCTGGGATGTACCGGTTCAATCGGCAGCAATGCTCTTCAGGCAATATCCCTTTACCCTGACAAATTCTCAATTTCTGGTATTTCAGCAAATACTAATGAGCAGGAACTTCTGAATATTAAAAAAAGATTTAAGGTTCCTGCAGCAGCTCTTTCAGGCAGGAAGCCAAATAATAATTCAGAAATTGTTTTCTCCGGCAGAAATGGTTTGCTTG
>JAIOTT010000342.1 GCA_021106655.1 Bacteroidales bacterium | reverse complement strand
TGGCGAGTCTGAGCCGGAAGAGTTTTATATGAGTATTTTACTTGATAGGCAGAATGGTAAAAATATGATAATGTATTCTCCTCGTGGAGGTATGAATATTGAGCAGGTTGCTGAGGAAACACCTGATGAGATATACACGGAGATAATTGACCCTGCCGTGGGATTGCAGGCATTCCAATGTAGGAATGTTGCATTCAATCTTGGTTTATCCGGTGCTGCACATAAAGCTATGGTAAAATTTGTTGCTGCACTTTATGCTGCATATCTTGGAGCTGATGCTTCTTTATTTGAGATCAACCCTGTTTTTAAAACATCTGATAATAAAATTTTTGCTGCCGATGCCAAAGTTGTTATTGATAATAACTCATTGTATCGTCATGCTGATATTGCTGCCATGCGTGATTTGACAGAAGAGGATGAAATGGAAGTTGAAGCCAGCAGGTTTGATCTGAATTATGTCAAACTGAATGGTAATGTTGGCTGTATGGTTAATGGAGCCGGACTGGCTATGGCAACCATGGATATTATTAAACTTTCCGGAGGTGACCCGGCAAACTTCCTTGATGTTGGAGGTTCAGCAGATGCAAAACGGGTTGAAGCGGGATTCAGGATAATCCTGAAAGATCCAAATGTTAAAGCAATATTGCTGAATATTTTTGGTGGAATTGTGAGATGCGACAGGGTAGCGCAAGGAGTGGTTGATGCATACAAAAATATTGAGGGAATAGATGTTCCAATAATTGTGAGATTGCAGGGTACTAATGCAGATGAAGGTAAAAAACTTATTGATGAATCAGGCCTTCATGTTCACTCTGCCATAAAACTGCAGGAAGCAGCTGATTTGGTTTCGGAAGTTTTGAGTTAGTTGAGTAGGTTAGTTTAGGTTAGTGTCATTAATCATTAATAATTAACCATTAATAATTAGCCATCGAGCTGCTCGTAGATTGAATTTTTGCTTTTGAATTCAGGAAGTATCTCTTTCATCTTTTTAACAATACTGAAGTTATCCTGGGCATCAAATAATTCAACAAGATCATCAATCTGAAGTGCAATTTCATTGTGATCATAAGATTTGACTTTTGCGATCATTATTTGTGGATGATGTGTTGGTAGTGTATTTTCCTCATCATTAAGTAATTCCTCATAAAGCTTTTCTCCCGGACGTAAGCCCGTATAAATTATTTGTATATCCCTTCCCAGTGTCAGGCCGGAAAGTTTTATCATTTTTTTTGCGATATCAACAATCTTAATTGATTTACCCATGTCAAAAATAAATATCTCCCCACCTTTTCCTATTGCTCCCGCCTCAAGAACTAGCTGGCAGGCTTCAGGAATTGTCATGAAATATCTGGTAACTTTAGGATGAGTAATTGTAATGGGCCCTCCGCGTTTAATTTGATTTCTGAATAGTGGTATTGCAGAACCATTAGAGCCAATTACATTTCCAAACCTGGTAGTAACAAATTTGGTTTTTCCTTTTTGATTTAGAGACTGTATGTATATCTCAGCAATACGCTTCGATGCACCCATGATATTTGTTGGGTTAACAGCCTTATCGGTTGAGATCTGGATAAATTTGACAACATTATGTTCTATGCATAAGTCTGCTAAGATTTTTGTCCCTTTAACATTTGTTAGAATTGACTCTGAAGGATTATTTTCCATCATTGGAACATGCTTATAAGCAGCAGCATGATAAACAATATCAGGTTTACAGATTTCAAAAATTGTATTCATCCTTCTTTTATTTCGTACATCAGCAATAACAATCTGTATCATGTTGTGTAATGACCTTTCCAGACATTCCAGCTCTATATGATGTAAAGGTGTTTCTGCCTGATCAGTAAGGATGATCTTTTTTGGAGAAAACCTGGATATTTGTCTGACCAACTCACTTCCAATTGATCCTGAAGCACCTGTGATGAGTACTTTTTTGCCTGCTATTTCATTACTTATTTTTTTCTCATCAAGATTAATAATTTCCCGCTCAAGTAAATCCTCGATCTGAATGTCTTTGATTTGCTTAAAACTTAATTCACCGTTTATCCATTTTATTACCGGTGGTACATTCATGATCTTAGTGTTGTGTAAAAGGCAGGTTTCAATAAAATCTCTTTTTCTTGCAGGACTGAGGTTTTGAATGGAAAGAATCACATGCGAAATACTATTTGTTGAAAGAAGATAAGCTAGCTTGTCAGTATGATATATGTTAACCCCTTCGAGTTTTTTATTCACCTTTTTGATGTTATCATCAAGAAATCCAACTATATTATGTTTAGTCTCTGTATCCCTGTCGAGTGATTGTTTTGCAATAATACCAGATTCACCTGCTCCAATTATTAAAACATTTCGTTTTTCACGAGATATGTTTGTTAATTCCATATATGCGATCTTAACCAACAGCCTGAAGGCAGTCATCGCAAAGGTTGTTGCAATATAATCAATAATAATGATAGAAAAAGGTATGAAGAAATATCCCAGTATGAAATAATATGTAATGATATTAGTCAGAGCAAAGAATAAACTTCCCAAACTTATTATAAAAAAAACACGTAGGGCATCCCCTGTGCTTGTATAACGGATAATACCGGCATATGTCTTTGCTATAAGAAAAGTTATTACTCTTATAATCACAACATATCCTGTTACGAAAGGTAGTTCCGACAATTCATGCTGAGGTATATTAAAGTTGAATCTGAGTAAATATGCCAGAATTACTGAACATATAGTGATAATAATATCAATAGACATTATCACCCAACGCGGTGTGCTTTGCTTTGCGAAAAACATATAATGAGTTTTTTCTTTTAATGCTCAAAATTAATAAAAATCATTGGAATGTTGGAATAATGGAATTGTAATTTTTTTATAAGCGTTCACAGTTTAAGATAAGCTTTATAAATAGCATAATGCCTGCCTGTTGTCAGTGTTAAATTGCTAAATGGTTAAATTGTTAAAAAAAATATTTAGAATTAAGCTTTATCGTTATAGTTAGGGTTCCTTAAAAGAAAGGAAATTGCTACAGATGAACAATTTAGCAATATAACAATATAACAATTCTAGTATAATAATTTAAAGCTGTGAACGGTTACAATTTTTTTTATGTTTCCTGGTATACCTAAAATTGTTTTTTCTATTTTTGCAGGCTTAAGATCAATATTGAATTTTTAATCAATTTAAAAATATAAAGCATGAAGAATACAGCCTTTACGTCTATTCACGAATCCCTGGGTGCAAGGATGGTGCCATTTGCAGGATATAATATGCCTGTGCAATACGAGGGCGTTAATATTGAACATGAAACAGTTAGAAAAACCTTAGGAGTGTTTGATGTCTCCCATATGGGTGAGTTCTGGGTTAAAGGACCTCAGGCATTGGACTTTATCCAGAGAGTAACTTCAAATGATGCTTCAGTTTTGACTGATGGAAAGGTACAGTATTCTTGTTTCCCTAATGGAAATGGAGGTATCGTAGATGATCTTCTGGTATACCGTATTAACGCTGAAACTTATCTGCTGGTTGTTAATGCTTCTAACGTTGATAAGGATTGGGAGTGGTGTACTAAACAAGCGTTAAATATGGGAATTGATCCTGATATTATACTTTATAATGCCTCGGATGAAATTGCTCAGCTTGCGGTGCAAGGCCCACTGGCATTGAAAGCCATGCAAAAGCTTACAGATGAGAATATACTGGATATGGAATATTAGACATCTACGAAGATTGATCTCGCAGGAATTAAAAATGAAATATCCTCTACAACTGGATATACTGGCGCTGGCGGATGAGAAAAATATGT
>JAIOTT010000340.1 GCA_021106655.1 Bacteroidales bacterium | reverse complement strand
TGAAAGTAATTGAACAAATAAAAAAAGCACAGAAGACATTATTCTCTTTTGAACTCTTACCTCCCCTGAAAGGCCAGCATTTTTCGAATATACAAGCCCTTATTGACCCCCTACTGGAATTTGACCCGGCTTATATTAATGTTACGTATCACCAGGAGGAAGTAACATATAAAAAGCATCAGAGTGGATTACTTGAAAAGAAAACTATAAGGAAGCGTCCTGGTACTGTTGGTATAACAGCCGCTATTCAATATAATTATAATGTAGAGGTTGTGCCACATATTATTTGTGGGGGATTTAGTAAAGAGGACACGGAAAACGCATTGATTGACCTTCATTTTTTAAATATTAAGAACCTTTTAGTGGTTAGAGGAGATGCTGAAGTATCTAAAAAAGTTTTCACCCCTGAAGAATATGGTCATTCTTATGCAATGGATCTTGTGAAGCAGATAGTGAATCTTAATAAAGGAAAATACCTGGATGAAGAAATGCGAAATACTGCATCTACTGATTTTTGTCTAGGTGTTGCAGGATATCCTGAAAAACATTTAGAAGCTCCTAATATGGAATCTGACCTGAAATACTTGAAAGCAAAGATTGATGCAGGAGCTGAATATATTGTTACTCAGATGTTTTTTGATAACAGTAAATATTTTTCCTTTGTTGAACTTTGCAGAAAGGCAGGAATAAATGTTCCTATTATTCCGGGCCTTAAGCCAATTTCTGCAAAAAATCAAATCCAAACTCTACCTCAAACCTTTAATATTGACATTCCTAATGATCTCTCAATTGAAGTTGAAAAATGCTGCAATAATAGCGATGCAAGACAGGTGGGAGTTGAATGGGCTATAAAGCAATCACAGGAATTGATAAAATTTGGTGTTCCGGCATTGCATTTCTTTACTATGGGAAGATCTGATAATGTTCAGAAAATTGCAAAGGCGGTTTTTTAAAATAACTTCCTACGAAGACTATGATGAAAATTTACGAAAGCATAACAAACGATAAGAAGAAAAAGCAATTTGCCGTCTTAATCGATCCCGATAATTATACAGAAGACGGGCTCATTTCGCTGATAAAAACAGCAGTTGATAATAAAGTTGATTTTTTCTTTATTGGAGGGAGTTTGCTGATGAATCAAAAAAATGATGATTGTATCAGGCTGATAAAGAGAAATTGCAGGATACCGGTAATATTATTTCCGGGCGATTCCTTTCATATCAGTGATAATGCGGATGCAATATTATTTCTTTCTTTAATCTCAGGGAGAAACCCTGAAATGCTTATTGGAAAACATGTTATTGCTGCCCCTCATCTAAAAAACACATCAATGGATATTATACCAACCGGATATATGCTTATTGATAGTGGAAAACCAACGACTGTGCAGTATATGAGTAATACTTGTCCTATCCCGGCTGCTAAAAACGATATTGCAGTTTGTACTGCTATGGCTGGTGAAATGCTTGGAATGAAACTAATATATATGGATGCCGGCAGCGGAGCCGAAAATCACGTGCCCGAAAGCATGATAAGAAAAGTAAAAGAAAGTATTTCTGTGCCATTAATAATAGGAGGTGGTATTGATAGTCCGGAGAAAGCAAAGATATGCTGTGAGGCAGGTGCGGATATTGTTGTCGTTGGAAATGCCATCGAAAAAAATACAAACCTTATCCCTGAAATATCTGAGACTATTAGAAATATAGAATAAATAACATAAAAAATGCCACTAAGTTTCCAAGACACATTAATACTTTTTCTGAATTTGGATTTTTTTGTGAACCTTAATGTCTTTGTGGCAAAAAAAGCGATAAAAAATTAAGTATGAAAACCATTATTAAATCTTTCATTTTTGCAATCTGTTTCATTCTTTTCAGCAATCTTTCTTCTCAGGAAAAACAATTAACCTTTAAAGATGCTGCTTACCTCAACCCGGATATACGCCCGAAAAGTCTAAAACAGCTGAAATGGATGGGAGTTACTGATAATTTTGCTTTTGTCTATAAAAATAAACTGGTGAAAATTAATGCTGCCTCACAGAAAGCAGATACTATCCTGGATCTTAAAGATATTAATACACAACTCAAGGATCTGGATATTAAAGAATCAAAACGATTTCCAGGAATCTCCTTTATTGATGAAAATTCCTTCAGGTTCTCACATGAGAATAAATTATTACTATTTGATATAAAGACTAAAAATCTTCAGCAACTAAATTCATATAGAGATGATGCAGAAAACATTGATATTGAAACTAACACTTTTAATGTTGCCTATACAATTGATAATAATTTATTTGTTTCAGTTAATGGTAGTGAAATCGGGATAACAGATGATACTGATGATGGAATAGTCGATGGACAAGCTGTTCATCGCAGAGAATTTGGTATTGAGAAAGGTACATTCTGGTCTCCAAAAGGAAGTTATCTTGCATTTTACTACAAAGATGAAACAATGGTAAAGGATTATCCTCTGGTTAATATTGATACCCGCATAGCTGAGGTGAAGAACACAAAATACCCTATGGCAGGAGAGACAAGTCATCATGTGATGGTTGGCATATATAATCTTGAAAATGGGAAAACTATCTTCCTTAAAACAGGTGAACCTGCTGAACAATATCTTACAAACATTAGCTGGGGACCGGAAGAGAAGTTTATTTATGTTGCTGTTTTGAACCGTGACCAGAATCATATGAAACTGAACTCCTATAATGCTGTAACTGGTGAGTTTGTTAAGACTTTATTTGAAGAAAATAATGATAAATATGTTGAGCCCGAGCATGGAATGTTTTTTCTGACATCAAACCCGGAGCAGTTTTTATGGATGAGTGAAAAAGATGGATATGATCACCTGTATTTGTATGAAGTTTCAGGAAAGATGATCAAACAACTTACCAAAGGCGAGTGGGTTGTTAAAGATTTTCTGGGATATGACAATAAAGGGAGCAAAGCGTATTTTACTGGAACAAAAGATAGCCCTCTTGAAAGGCAGATATATACAGTTAGTTTGAAAAATGGAGAGGTTACAAAATTGTCATCAGGAAAAGGGACTCATAAGGCAGTTTTTAGTAATGACAAAAAGTATTTTATTGATGTATATTCAAGTTTTACAGAAGATGTTTGCAGGAAATATTCACTTGTATCCGCTAAAGGTAAAACTCTGAATATTTTGTTGGATGCTCCAGATCCTATGAAAGATTATAAACTTGGTGAAACATCCTTAATAACCCTTAAGAGTAGTGATAATAAAGATTTGTACTGCAGACTCATTAAACCTTCCAACTTTGATCCAGATAAAAAATATCCTCTGTTTATTTATGTTTATGGAGGATCACATGCTCAACTGGTAACTGACTCCTGGCTTGCCGGAGGTGGCCTGTTCCTGAATTTAATGGCCCAAAGAGGATACGTAATATTTACCATGGATAACAGGGGATCCGCAAACAGAGGCAGGGACTTCGAACAGGCTATTTTCAGAGATATTGGAACAGTTGAAACTGAAGATCAGATGAAAGGAGTTGAATATCTTAAATCACTTGATTATGTTGATCCTGACAGAATAGGTGTCGATGGATGGAGTTATGGCGGATTTATGACGATCTCTTTACTTACTCGTTATCCTGATGTGTTTAAGGTTGGTGTAGCAGGAGGGCCTGTCATCGATTGGAAATATTATGAGGTAATGTATGGAGAGAGGTATATGGATACTCCACAGGATAATCCTGATGGTTATGAAAACTCCAGCCTTTTAAACCGGGCAAAGGATCTCCAGAGTAAACTTCTTATCATCCACGGAACAGTAGATCCTAAAGTAGTATGGCAAAACATCCTTGATTTTGTTAAGAGAAGTGTTAAGGAAGGTGTTCAGATGGATTACTTTGGTTATCCAGGACATGAGCATAATGTCAGAGGAAAAGATAGGGCTCATCTTTATGAGAAGATCTTTAATTATTTTGATGATTACCTATGATAATTAGATTAAGAGATTGTGAGACAAGAGATATGAAACAATTGCTATATTGTTCTTTTGGTTTTTCTAAATTTAATTGCAATTAATATTGATTTAATATTAAAGATGAATATCAGGATTTGCTAAATATCCTTTTGAAAATGGATTTACTTTCAGATTCGTCTTCATCAGAATAATATCCGTAGCCATAACCATAACCGTAACCATATCCGTAGCCATAACCATAACCGTAGCCATAACCGTAACCATAAGAATTACGAGACAATCTAACATCATTAATAAGAATACTGGTATTTGGTATATTTCGTTTTTCTACATCATTAATAATTGATCCAAAAATCTTTTTATTGGAGAAATTCTGACGAACAACAAAAATTTTAGCATCAACATGTTTCATCAGAAGAAATGCATCTGTAACAAGTCCTACCGGAGGTGTATCAATAATGATATAATCATACATTTCTTTAATTTTTTTAAATAGCTCTAATGTTTTATCTGAGGCTATCAATTCAGAAGGATTAGGGGGGACAGGACCTGCCATAATTACATGAAGGTTTTCATGTGGTGATTCCTGAATAATTTCCTCCAAATTACTTTTGCCAATAAGGTATGAACTTATTCCTTCAGTATTATTTAGTCCGAAATCCTGGTATATTCTCGGTTTTCGTAAATCAAAACCTATTAATAATGTCTTTTTCCCAAAAAGAGCAAAAATAGAAGCAAGGTTTGTAGAAATAAAAGTTTTCCCTTCGCTCACCATAGTGGATGTAATAAGAACAGTTTGTTTTTCTTTTCCCTGTGTAATGAACTGTAAATTAGTTCGTATCGACCTGAAGGATTCTGAAATAGAAGATTTCGGATAATCAGCAACAACTATTTTACTATCCTTATTACTATGAATTACGTGGCCTATTATTGGCAGTTTTGTGATAGTTTCAATATCCCTTCTTTCAATGATTTTATCATTAAAATAATCTTTTAAGAAGATAAAAGAAATTGGTATAATAAGAGCAATGATAAATGAAATCAGATAATTTGTTTGTGTTTTAGGTGATACTTTTCTGGTTTTATTGCTTAATGCAGGATCTATAATTTCATTATCCGGCAGGTTCGATGCTTTAGCAATTTGTGCTTCAGATCGTTTTGTCAACAGATATGTATAAATAGCGTCATTTAGTTTGAATTTTCTTTCTATTCCGAATAATTCTCTTTGTGTTGCCGGTAATTTACTAATTTCCATTTCCAGCTTTGCTATTCTTTGATTAATATCTTCCAAAGAGATCTCTGAGGTTTTTATGATATTTCTAATATTTTCAATTGCAGTTTCCTTCGCTTTAAGGATTTTTTCTTCAGTAGCAAGTACCAAGGGGTTCTTAGCCTTTGAACTAATAAGCAATTCTGATTTTTCAGTGTCAAGCCTGTTTAATTCAATAATTAGGCTGTTAAGCAAATTATCATCAATTCCTATGGAAGACGGGGCAACAATATCATTGATCTCCTTACTTTGTTCAAGATAGTTCTTTATATAATAATAATACTTTGCCTTTACTAACAGCTCAGCTTTTTCAGACTCCAGCTGTGTCATTAACCTAAAAATTTGCTGAGCCTGAAAATTTATGTTCATCACTTTCCTGGAGACACGGTAATCCTGTAGTTCTGCCTCGGTATAGCTTAAAGAATCAGAAATATCCATTAATTGTGAATCAATAAATTCAATAGTGTTAATTGCAATACGATTCTTTTTTTCCAGGCTTTGTTTGCGATAAACCTCTGTTAATTTGTTAAGAAAATCAACCAGCTTTTGTTTATTATTACCTTGTAAGGAGATCTTGACTATAGTCGCTTTTTGGTTGATGGGGACAATTACAATCGATTGAAGATGAGAAGTTAAAGCATTTGGATTATTAAATTTAAAATAGAGCTTTTGACCAATTAATTCCTCTGAAAATTCATCTTCCAAATAAATTCTAAATCCAAAATGTTTGTTTTCTATCAACTCTCCAAGTAAATATTCTCCATTGATCTCTACTGAAACTGATTCGCCTGTTGTTTGTTTTTTTTGATAGTCGTACAGTGAAATCTTTTCACCTTTTGCTTCAAGTTTTATTTTTGATTTTGATAAAAATTCAAGGTTGATCTGTAGATTAACAGGTTGAACATGGCTTGACTCAAAAACTATAAGAAAGGGAGATTCTTTATAAATTTCCCGGCTAATAAGATTCTCCTCTTTATAATAAGAAACATCCATGTTCAATTCATCAACAACCCTGCTTGCAAGTAAATAGGATTTCAATTTTCCTATTTCATTTTCAAGATTCATTTTATTTGTGAAAGACCCATAATTAAGGACCTCTTCAGGATTCAATGATGACCTGTTTTGCTCATCTTCAATTAAAATAGTAGTATTGGCTTCAAAAACAGGTGCAGAGTATTTATTCAATAAAAAGGCCAAAAGAAAAGAAATAAAAATTGTAAGAATAAAGAAATACCAATATTGGTACACTTTAAAAAATAAAGCTTTAAAATCAATTGATTCTTCCTGCCTGAAATCAAGATTGTTATCCACTTTTTTCTTTATTTTATATAGGTCATTATTAAAAGTGTTGTTGTTATAGTAGCAAAAATGAGAGTATATGGAAATTGTCCAAAAACAAAATTCTTACCTTTTATGGGTTCAACATAAACAATATCAAAAGGTTCAAGGTAATATAATTCGGATTCCAGTATTTTTTTATTAGTAATATCCAAATAATAAATTTTACTTCCAATATTTGAAGATCTTATTATTTTTATATTATTTCTGTTCCCAACATTTGTCAAGTCTCCAGCTAACGCAATAGCTTCAAAAATATTGACATTACTTGTAAATACCCAATGCGGTCCGGGATTATTAACCTCACCTAAGAGTGTAATCTGGAAATTGGCCAGTTTTGCAATAACAGTTGTTTCTTTTAAATACTCATCAACGGATTTCTGTACCAGTTCTTTTACTTCTTCAACAGTTAAGTCTCTAACCTTTACATCACCAATTAATGGTAATTGGATATATCCCTGCTCATTAACGGAATAGCTGTAAAGGTATACACTGGCAGGGTCTGAAAACCTGATAGAAGAACCAGTTCCTGGGTTAAAAAACTTTGCCGTTTTTTCATCAAGGCTCATTATCCTGATATACAAACTTTCCCCATGTTTTATTTTTTCTTCCTTCGGTCGTGCAGCAAAAGAACTCACTGTATCATCTTTTGGAATATCCTGGAGATATTTGCTTTTCTTAAGCGGAACACGTGAAGAAGTCAAAATGATTAACAGAATGACCTTTAAGCCATAGTTTATAAAAAAGTGCAATGAATTCCTCATTTCTGATTTGAATTTAAACAAAAATACGTATTTTTTTTAATTCTGTTTCAGAAAATTAGAATGGAGTTTTGATTTTAAATAGGTTTGCCGATTAAAGTTGCTGTAGTACAGTCAGTTATAACAACATCTACATAATCTCCTGTTTTATAATTTTCTTTCGGAAAGACTACTACTTTATTTTGACTATTCCTACCAGACAGTTGTTCATCAGAACGTTTGGAAATTGATTCTGTCAGAACTTCAAATTTTTCCCCTATATCTTTCATATTGCTTTTAAGAGAAAGCTTTTGTTGCAAATCAATGATCTCTTTTAAACGCTTGCCCTTAATACTATCAGGAACATCATCATTATATTTTTCAGCTGCTGTAGTATTTGGCCGTTCGGAGTATTTAAACATAAAAGCAAAATCATATCCAACCCACTCCATCAATGACAAGGTTTCCATGTGATCTTCTTCTGTTTCGCTACAAAAACCCGTAATTAGATCGGTAGAAATTGCACAGCCCGGAATGATTTCTCTAATGGCCTTAATTCTGTCAATATACCAGCTACGTGTATATTTTCTATTCATCAATTTCAATATTTTGTCACTACCGGATTGTACAGGAAGATGAATTGAATTACAAATATTTTCATGATTAGCTATAGTATGAAGAAGCTCGTCTGATAAATCTTTAGGGTTTGATGTTGCAAACCTAAGTCTTAAAGCGGGATCAACTTCAGCAAGCATTTTCAACAATGATGCAAAATTAATCTCTTCTTTTCCCTGATTCCAACTATATGAATTTACATTCTGACCAAGCAATGTAACTTCTTTATATCCCATGGATATAAGATTGTGTGCTTCTTTAATAATGCTTTCAGGATCTCTGCTTCGCTCTTTTCCTCTTGTAAAAGGAACAACACAATAAGAACAATAATTTTGACATCCTCTCATAATACTTATAAAAGCAGACACTCCATTACTGTCAAGGCGTACAGGGTTGATATCTGCATAAGTTTCCTCAGCTGACAATAATATATTAGCAGCTTTTTGGCCAATCTTAACCTTATTCAATAAACTGGGAAGGTCGCGATAAGCATCAGGGCCGGCAATTAAGTCTATTATCGGTTCTTCTTCAAATAGTTTATCTTTAAGTCGTTCAGCCATACAACCAATTACTCCTACAATAAGATCAGGATTTTTCTTTTTTAATGATCTGAACTCCTTCAAGCGTTTCCGGACTCTTTGTTCTGCCCGATCCCTGATAGAACAAGTGTTGATAAAAATTACATCTGCCAGGGAAATATCCTGAATTGTAAAGTAATTATTATCAGCCATTAGAGACCCTACTATCTCACTATCAGAAAAATTCATCTGACAGCCAAATGTTTCAATATATAAATTTAAATTCTTTTCCACTTTCAGTAAATAGTTATAAAAATCCTATAGCAAATGATAATATTTTGCAATAATAACTAATATTATCATGCCTTGAAGTAACATTTTTTTTCAGAAAACAGAATAAGATTTGGAAGATAATAATTTTTATGCGTTACTTTGTGCCGTTTTTTCATACTAAGCATAGATTATTAAATTTATTATATGGCTAAGAATCTTGTGATCGTTGAGTCTCCTGCAAAAGCAAAGACTATTGAAAGTTTTTTAGGTAAAGATTTTATTGTTAAATCAAGTTTTGGACATATCAGAGACCTGTCAAAAAAAGATTTAGGAGTTGATATTAACAATGAATTTTTACCTAATTATGAAATTTCTCCCGATAAGAAAAAAATTGTCAGTGAGCTAAAAAAAGCTGCTAAAAGTGCTGAAACAGTTTGGCTGGCTTCTGATGAGGACCGTGAAGGAGAAGCTATTTCATGGCACTTAATACATGCTTTGGATTTAGACACTAAAAAAGTCAAGAGGATTGTATTTCACGAAATAACAAAAACTGCTATTACAAATGCTGTTCAAAATCCGAGAGGGATAAATGAAAAACTTGTTGATGCTCAACAGGCAAGAAGAGTCCTTGACAGACTGGTAGGTTTTAAATTATCACCATTATTATGGAAAAAAGTTAAACCTTCTCTGTCGGCCGGAAGGGTACAGTCGGTAGCAGTAAAATTGATAGTAGAACGAGAAAATAGCATTAAAGAATTTAAAATTGTAAGTTCTTATAAAGTAACTGCTGAATTCAATATCAAAGAGGGAAAAACTACAACTACCATTAATTCCGAACTTTCGAAAAAATTTACTGATAAAAAAGATGCAATTGCATTTCTGGATAAATGCATAAATGCGGAATTTTCTATTGGATCAATAGAAATTAAACCAGGAAAAAAAAGCCCTGCACCTCCATTTACTACATCTACTTTACAACAGGAAGCCAGCCGAAAACTTGGATTTTCCGTAGCAAATACAATGAGAGTTGCCCAACAGCTTTATGAGTCTGGTAAAATTACATATATGAGAACGGACTCACTGAACTTCTCAAATCTTGCCCTATCTACTGCCAGAGAAGAAATAATAAATACATTTGGTGAAAATTATTCGAAAACCAGAAAATATACTACAAAAATTAAAGGTGCACAAGAAGCTCATGAAGCCATAAGACCTACATATATGAGCAATCGGGACATTAGTGGTGATGGTTCTCAGCAAAAGCTTTATGATTTGATCTGGAAAAGATCAATAGCTTCTCAAATGAGCGACGCATTGCTCGAAAAAACAAATGTTACAATTGATATTTCTAACTCTAAGGAGAAATTTTTAGCTAAGGGGGAGGTAATTAAGTTTGATGGTTTTCTGAAATTATATATAGAATCTACTGATGAGGAAAATAATGAAATAGGTAAAGGAGTGTTGCCTCCAATGAAAAAGGGGCAAGAGCTTGAGCTGCTTCTTATGGAAGCCACAGAGAAATTTACCCAGCCACCCTCCAGATACACCGAAGCAAGCCTTGTGAAAAAGATGGAAGAACTTGGTATTGGCCGCCCCTCAACTTATGCACCTACTATCTCTACAATACAGAAACGCGATTATGTTGTTAAAGAAGAGAAAGAAGGAATTACCAGAAACTATACAACCATTAGCTTAAAAGACGGTATCATAAATGAAAAAAATAAATCTGAAAAAACAGGTTTTTCTAAAAATAAACTCTTTCCTACAGATATTGGAACCGTGGTAAATAACTTCCTGATTCAATATTTTGATTATATTCTTGACTATAATTTTACTGCAGATGTTGAAAAAGAATTTGATGAAATTGCGCAGGGAAAAAAGGTTTGGAACGAAATGATAAAAGAATTCTATAGTCCGTTTCATGACCGGATCGAGAGTACTTTAGAGACATCACAAAAAGTTAGTGGCGAAAAATTATTAGGAACAGATCCGGGGAGCGGTAAAAATGTTTATGTAAAAATTGGGAAGTATGGTCCTATGGTTCAAATTGGTGATTCGAATAATGGAGATACTAATACTGAAAAACCAAAGTTTGCAGGTTTGAAGAAAGGACAAAGCCTGGAAACAATTACTCTTGAAGAAGCACTGGAATTGTTTAAGTTTCCTCGTAATATCGGAGAATATGAGAACGAAAAGCTTGAAGTTGCAATTGGTAGATTTGGCCCTTATGTTAAGCATAAATCAGCCTTCTATTCTCTTACTAAAGAAGATGATCCAAATACAATAAAAAGAGAAAGAGCGATCGAAATCATTGAAAATAAAAGAACCAAGGATAAAGAAAAAACCATCAAAGAATTTGCGGAAGATGCTGATGTAAAAATACTTAATGGAAGATATGGACCATATATTTCTTCGCAAAAAAAGAATTTTAGAATACCTAAAGATAAAGATCCTAAAACTCTGACACTTAAAGATTGTATTGAGATTATAGAAAAATCGAAAAAATCAAAACAGACTAATGGGCCGAAAAAATCAAAGAAAAAATCATGATTCTAAGCTGAATTTAACAGGAATTATTGTGTAATTTTACAATTATGGATTTAGTTTCCTACTTTGAACCTGTTAATGTCCCCGGCTTTGGATTTGAAGAGGCTAACCTTCATTTACAGCTTGGTGATATTATAAATACTTATAAGGAAATTGAGAGATTTCCCGAGCTAAGTGGTATTGATATCGCAATCTTGAGTGTAAAAGAAGACAGGAAAGCAATCAATAACAAAGGTTGCGCACTTGCTCCTGATTATGTTCGCAATAAACTTTATCAACTTTACCCTGGAAATTATGAAGCAAAAATCGTTGACCTTGGTAATATTAAAAGAGGCTTTGAAGTAGAGGACACTTATTTTGCTCTGAGTACTGTTATTGCTGAATTAATCAATAATAATATTGTTCCCGTCATTATCGGTGGTAGCCAGGACATGACCTATGCAAATTACCAGGCATATGAGCATTTAGGTCAAATCATCAATATTGTTGCAGTAGATTCGATGTTTGATCTTGGAAAAACTGAAGAGGAAATTGGCTCTCAATCTTATCTTAGTAAAATAATTTTACATCAACCAAATTTTCTGTTTAACTATACAAACATTGGTTATCAAAGCTACTTTGTAAATCAGGAAGCTGTTGATCTTATGAAAAACCT
>JAIOTT010000468.1 GCA_021106655.1 Bacteroidales bacterium | reverse complement strand
TTAATTAACTTTATCCTTTATTTGTACATATGCCTGATCACATTAAAAATATCATGAACCGTTACGGAAAGGAGAAACTTCCCTTTCTGTTTGTGATCGATTTTGAAATGCAGAAACCTCTTGTGATCCCAATTAATGAAGCCGGTGATCATGGTATCCTTTATAATATCAATGGAAATGCAAATTACAGTCCGAAGGGGAAGTTTAAAAAAAAGCTTGAATTTAGTAAATACCCACCCGATTTTGAGGAATACAGCAAAGCCTTTGACCTTGTAAAACAAGAACTGACCTATGGAAACACGTATCTTCTAAACCTGACATTCCCCACAAAAATTGAATGTAATCTAAGCTTAGAAGATATTTTCCTTCATTCAGAAGCAAAGTACAAGATGCTTTTTAAGGATGAATTTGTTGTTTTCTCTCCCGAGATATTTGTAAAGATAAAGGACGGTAAAATCTTCTCCCACCCTATGAAAGGAACCATTGATGCATCTATTCCCGGTGCAAAAGAAGAGATTATTCAAAACTCTAAAGAACTGGCCGAACATGTTACGATTGTTGACCTTATCAGAAACGATCTGAGCATGGTGGCAAAAAATGTTAAGGTTGATAAATTTCGATATATTGATGAGATTTTAACCCACGAGAAAAGACTACTGCAGGTGAGTTCAGAGATAAGTGGTAATATGCCGGGAAATTATAATGAGAAGATAGGAGATATCATGTTTACCCTATTACCTGCCGGGTCAATATGCGGAGCTCCAAAAAAGAAAACACTGGAGATAATAAAACGAGTTGAGAATTATCAACGCTCATATTATACGGGGATCTTTGGCTACTTTGATGGTGTAGAACTCGACAGTGGCGTTATGATCAGATATATTGAAAATACATCTGACGGTTTTGTTTTCAAAAGTGGTGGCGGAATTACTGTAAACAGCGATCTAAAAAAAGAATACCAGGAACTAATTGATAAAGTTTATGTCCCTATTGTTTGAGACGATAAAGATTGATAATTCGAAGGCCTGCAATATCGAATATCATAATGAGCGGTTGAACAGGTCGAGGAGAGCTTTGTTCAGTTCTGAAGATCCTATTGATCTTGCAATGCTGATAATCGTCCCAGAGAATATGAGGTCGGGTGTTGTGAGATGCCGTGTTGCTTATGAGGATGAGATCAGAAAAGTCGAATACTTTCCTTACCAGCCAAGAAAAATCAGATCACTTAAACTAATTGAATGTGATGATATTGATTATTCATTCAAATTTGATGACCGCACTAAACTTAATGAACTTTTAAAACAAAAAGGAAATGCTGATGATATCCTGATAGTGAAGAATAAGTTTATCACTGATACGTCTTTTTCGAATATTGTTTTTCATGATGGTAAAAAATGGATCACGCCCTCCACTCCGCTTTTGCAAGGAACAAAAAGAACACAACTTCTAAAAGAAAAGATAATTAAAGAGGATGAAATAAAAGTTTCAGACCTAAGGAATTTTAGCAAAGCTGTTTTGATCAATGCTATGGTTGGGTTTGAGCCTGGTGATTATATTGATGTTGGGAGGATTAATTTCTAATTGCTCTAAATAATTCCCAAGCACCAAATAATTAGCATATTATCATATTAACGCATTAGCACATTAATTTGCCACGAATGCACAAATAAAGGACGAATAAAAAGAACTTGCGAACCTGCGAACTGTTATATTTGAACATCCGTCCCTATCCCGGCACTCACCGCTTTATCATAAATAAGTTTAGCAGTTGCAACATCCTGAATAGCCAGGCCATTTGATTTGAAAAGCGTGATCTCATCAAGGGATTCCCTTCCTTTCTTGCTACCTGTTATAACTTCGCCTAATTCCGCATAGAAATGAGATTTTTCAATTTCACCATCCTTTAGTGGGATCATTATATCACCTGCTTCACTAAAACATGCCTCTTCAGAATCACCGATAAATTTAGATCTCTTTACGATAGAGGTATCAAGTTCTCTGGCATTTGGAGTATGACTGCCAATACCATTGATATGTGTACCCGGTTTTACTTTTGTACCATCGAATATTGGTGTTGCTGAAGATGTGGCTGCACAGATGATATCAGCTTCAAGTACCTCATCAGGAGAGTTAACTTTTACTATCTCAATTCCTAGTTTCTCTGTCATCTCTTTTACAAACTTATTAGCTGCTTCATCTGAAATATCATAAACAAATGCCTTACCTATCTCTCTTGCTTCCGACACTGCCCAGAGTTGCATGGCAGCCTGGACACCGGTTCCAAAAATACCTGCTGTTTGTATTGAGCCTTCCCTTGCAAGATACTTTGTAGCTACCCCACTTGCAGCACCAGTCCTCACTGCAGTGAGATATCCGCCATCCATGATACAGATTACGTCTCCGGTTTCAGGATCCTGTAGTAATACTTTTCCAATTACAACTGGCATATTGAAATTCGAAGGATTATTTTTATATACCGTTACTACTTTACATGCCAGGGCGCCTGATTCTTTAAGGTATGCAGGCATGTATAATGATAAGCCGTCGGGTGGTGTAATATTTGTTCTTAGCGGTAATACTGCTGTTCCATTTGCCAGTTCAGCAAAAGCATTTTCAACTACATCCATACAATCTTTCATATCGAGTACGGATATTACATCATTTCTGTTTAAT
>JAIOTT010000063.1 GCA_021106655.1 Bacteroidales bacterium | reverse complement strand
TCTTCAATTCTTTTTTGGAACTTCTCAGTTTTGATTTCAATTTCATCAAATACAGCAACATATTCAGGAAGCTCAATTATTCTGTATATTGTTTTTTTCGAAATAATTGACACTATAACAGTATCAGATTGCATATTTGTATAAGAAACCAAAAATGTATATTTCCCGGGTTTAAGTGAAATAGAAAACTCACCATTTATATTTGAGATTGTACCGGATGATCTATCTTTTTTTAAAATGATATGAGCTCCAATGAGAGCTTCTCCACTTTCTTTATTTTTCACAACCCCTTTAAAGAAACCGTTTTCCTGGGAAAAGGATGTCTGAATAAAGGAAAGAAAGACTAATATTAAAACCAGGCGGTATGTCAATTTTTTATTTTAAAGATTAAATTTTTTAACTGCCACTGCCACTGCTCCTGCTACTGTATTAATAGTTTCTGGGTATAAACCTGCAACTCCCCGGTAATTTGGCAAACGTATATTCCTTTTGGAACATTCATTTGAATAATCTTTTTCTCATTTGTTTTGATATTACCTGTCCATACAGTTCTCCCTGAAATATCAAGAATTTTAATATCTGCATTTTTTGTGGAGTTTTTAGATTCCCAGTTGATAAAAACACTATTATTTTGTGAATAGATGTCTATTTTACCTGAAAACTGATCTTCAATTCCTTGTGGATTGTATATTAGTTCAACGTCATCAATTAATACCCAGCTATCTTTAACCGGAGTTGTTCCATTACCTGAATACATTACAATCAGAAGATAATCAGGTGTATCGTTGTTATAATAATTAAAATGACCTGAGAGTCTGGTCCAGTTATTTATTTCTGTAGTGAAATTTATTTCTGCTTCTCCAACCCAATTGGTTTTTGTAGGGTCAGGAATTTGAGCATTACCAGTGTGAACTATTGCACGGATTCTTCCAACATCATTTTGCTCGGGAAAATATTTAACCCATGCAACTATACTATCAGGCCTGTCGTTGCATGGAGTATTCCATCGGGGGTCACTTGGCTCAGTATAAACATAACCATTATCCGGATTAAAGTCGGCATGTACTATGCCATTAGTAATGGTGCCTGCAGCAACTATACCAAATGTTTCAACATTAAAAAGCTTAACAGAATAAGTTCCACTATGGGCGTCTGTACTTTGATCCCAAACAACCGGAGCATATTGATTAATTCCCGGGTCATCCGAGGTTTTTATTGAACTCCAGTTAACAGGTTCATCAATAACAGTTCCTGCGTCTTCCCAATCCTCAAGGCCTGGATTTTCTGGTTGGATTTGTGCATTTGAATTCATAATAACAGCTACACTCAAGGATAATCCAATAAAAAGTATATTATATTTCATAATTAAAGTTTTATGATTTATAATGAAAATAATTTCAAATATACGATATTATTTATCTTATTGAAAATATTTGGGTTTAGAAAAAAGAGTTTTTTCTTATTTACCAGTAAACCGTGCCGGTCTCTTTTGAATAAATGCTTTTAACCCTTCCAGATAATCCTCACTCTCATAAGCTTCCCTACGCAAATCCTGTATCATTTCGAATGTATCGGGTGTAAGTGGGTCAGCAGCAGCTAATGTATTGATCTGCTTTTTTACTACTCTAATGCTTAATGGGGAATTGGCACTGATCTGTTTTGCCATTTTAAAAGTAAATTCTTCAAGTTCATCAGCTGTAACCAAATGATTCAATATTCCCAGATTTTCGGCTTTAGAAGCACTAATTGGTTGAGCTGTAAAAAACATTTCCTTAGCAATATTTATACCTACAATATTAAGAAAATGAATAATACCTGATGAGTTATAAGGAACACCAATTTTTGCAGGTGTGATCGCAAAGGTCGCAGTAGGAGTACCAATGAGGATATCACTAGTGAAGGCTAATTCGCATGCTCCACCCCACACACTACCTTCAATCATAGCTATCACAGGAGCGGGAAATTCCTGTATGGCCCTTAGTGCTTTCTCGAGTGCATTATTATATGATAATGGATCATTCCCGGGATGGGGTAGCTCTTTTATATTGAAACCGGATGACCAGACTTTACTGCCGGGATTTGCCCTGATGATTATAACCCTGGCATTTTTTTGATTTAGCTTATCAAAACATATTAGTAATTCTTCGAGTAAGGCTGTGCTTAAACAATTTCTTCTGTCATCATCATTAAATGTAATTGTTCCGATATCGTCATTGAACTCAAAATTTAAATATTTCATGCAAGTTGGTATTAGTATAAAATTATTAAGGATTTTTTTTGCTCCAAATTTAATCTTTTTTAACTTCAGATTACACAGCTTTCCAATGATTGCGATTAGTTTATTCGTGAATAAATAAATTATACATAGTGAATTACTCGAGCATTCGATTAATCGATTAGTCGTGATTTTCTTAGCCCTAGCATCAGCCTTGGCCTTTTATAATAATCATGAAAATCGTTTTGGTGCCTTGTATCTTCTCCAGAATTTAAAGCTAGTTAAAGAAGTGTATTTAATTATCCTGTTAAAAAAATTGTATCTGAGCAATTTGTGTAATATCTCATATCCTGTAAAAACGATTATAAGGAAAAATATCATTTCAAGTAAATAAAAAAGGATAACATTCAAAGTAGAATGTTTATCCAATCCAAATATATTGCCTCCCATAGCTTTGTATAGAATAAATGGTATTATAATGGATAAGCCGAAATACCAAATAAAAACTGTGTATGCATGAGCTGTTTCAATTGCTCTTTGCGGGCAGTTATTCATACATCTCATACAACTTTCGCATTTGTATGTCCAAAATGGCCTGCTACTTTTAAGTTTAATAGCATTAAGAGGACATTGCTCAATACATTTTCCACAATTAATACAATTATTTGTTGCAATGAAAGTTTTAGCTATTGCATAACGGCCTATAAAATAGTACCCCACAGATATTGGAGAAATCACTAAGTCAATTGGAATAGAGAGAAGAGCTTTGTAGACTTTTTTTCCTGAGAGAATATTATTAGCGAACTTATTAATGATCCTCCTGCATCTTTCAAATATGGATTGATAAACTTTTTTTCGCAATCCGGGATGAATAGAAATCCAATTTGATGGCAGGTCAAGAGGCTGCATTCCGACAATTCTGTATCCTTTGGATCTGAGGATAGCAGCAGGAACAATTTGTGCCAGTCCACTTATACCTGGTATGTATAGTTTAGATAACTTTAGGCCTGCACGGGTATTTAGTAAGAAAATATCAGTATTAGGTAATGCAGGAAATAAAATTATGAATTTAAGCATTATTGGAGCCGGTCCAAAGCCATGAGTTGGAAAACAAAAACCAATAAGAGTCTTACCATCTTCTAAACTGGGGATTATTATTTCTTCAAAACGGTCAATATTATAAATATGCGTATTAATCTTTTTTGTCATTGCAATATTTCCTATCCATTCAGCAGCATTTTTTGCATTACCGGTTCCGGAGAAGTAGTATATTATAAGGTTTGAATAGATGGACATTGTCAACTTATTTATTCATTAAACACAAGGGCGATAAGTTACAAAATAATATTGAAATTGACCATTTGAATTAGTTGAGTAAGTTAAGTTGGAGAGTGGTTGAGTAGGAAGAATATGGTAAATGGAATAGTACCTACATAACAACTCAACAATTTAACAGTTAAACTAGCAATGTGAATAAGTTCTTTAATAAAATTTCTCCTGTAAGCCCCAATTAACAAAGCTTTGTTATACTTTTGTAGAAAATTACCGTACAATGTCAGAAAAATATACTGAAGAGAGTATAAGCTCACTCGACTGGAAGGAGCACATACAGCTGCGGCCCGGTATGTATATTGGGAAACTGGGTGACGGAGCATCGCAGGATGATGGAATATATGTTCTGATAAAAGAGATCATTGATAATTCGATTGATGAATTTGTGATGGGATATGGCAAAACCATAGAAGTTACAATAAGTGAAAAGTCCGTTCTGATAAGGGATTACGGCAGGGGAATGCCTCTGGGTAAACTTATTGATTGTGTTTCAAAAATCAATACCGGTGCAAAATACGATTCAAAAGTCTTTAAAAAAGCTGTTGGCTTGAATGGTGTTGGAGCTAAGGCTGTTAATGCATTATCTTCATCATTTATTGCTCAGTCAGTAAGAGATAATAAAACAAAAATAGTTGAGTTTGGCTATGGCGAGCTGATAAAAGATGAGAAAGAGAAGGAATGTGATCTAAAACAAGGCACAATTATCAATTTTATTCCCGGCAAGAAATTTTTTGGAAACATTCATTTTATAAGCGAGTACATTGAGAAATTACTCTGGAATTATGTTTACCTGAATACCGGCCTCAGTATAATTTTTAACGGACAAAGATTTGTTGCAAAGAATGGCTTGCATGACCTTCTGAATAATTATGTAAACAGTTCTGTACTATATCCTATAATACATATTAAAGAAGGCGATTTTGAATGTGCTTTCACACATAGCTCTAAATTATGGGGTGAGGAATATTATTCCTTTGTAAATGGTCAGCATACTACACAGGGAGGGTCACATCAGGCATCTTTCAGGGAAGCAATTGTGAAAACGGTGAGGGAATTCTATAAAAAAGATTTTGATACTAATGATATCAGGGCATCTATTGTTGCTGCTATAAGTATTAAAGTCGAGGAACCTATATTCGAATCTCAAACAAAAACAAAACTGGGATCAACACTTATAGAACCTGGAGGTATGACTGTCAGAAATTATATTCATGATACAATTAAACGGAATCTTGATAATTATCTTCATATGAATTCAGATGTTGCTGATATTTTATTAAGGAAAATTTTACTCTCAGAAAAAGAACGTAAAGAAATTGCAGGAATAAAAAAGCTGGCAAGAGAAAGCGTAAAAAAGGCAAGTCTTCATAATAAAAAACTCAGGGATTGTAAGATCCATTATAATACTAACATGGATGGTAGACTTAATACTACGTTATTCATAACTGAGGGAGATTCTGCAAGCGGTTCAATTACAAAATCAAGGGATGTAAATACTCAGGCTGTATTTAGTCTTAAAGGCAAACCTTTGAATTGTTACGGGCTTAGCAAAAAAATTGTTTATCAAAATGAAGAGTTTAACCTTCTTCAAACGGCTTTAAATATTGAAGATGGGCTTGATAATCTAAGATATAATAATGTAGTTATTGCTACTGATGCTGATGTTGACGGTATGCATATTCGCCTGCTTCTGCTAACATTTTTTCTTCAGTTTTATCCTGAGATTGTAAGACGTGGGCATTTATATATTTTGCAAACACCACTGTTCAGAGTCAGGAATAAGAAAAAAACGATATATTGTTACTCTGATGAAGAAAAACTGGAGGCCATATCAAAGCTTGGTGCAAATTTTGAAATAACCCGTTTTAAAGGACTTGGAGAGATATCGCCTGATGAGTTCTCGAATTTTATCGGTGCTGCAATCAGGCTTGATCCGGTGATACTTAAAAAGGATACATCAATAAGTGATATCCTGACCTTTTATATGGGTAAAAATACTCCTGTCAGGCAACAGTTCATTATTGAAAATCTTCGGGTTGAGAAGGATATGACTGCTGATCCTGTGCTGAATTAGTCAATTCCATAAAGGCGTCTCCTAAACACTCCGTGATGTCTCCAGCTATCAAAGCATCTATCCCAATTTCCCCTGCAGCAATATCACCGGCCAGTCCATGCAGATAAACACCAAGAATTGCAGCTGTTTTTGGATGATAATTTTGTGCAAGTAAGCCAAGGATAATTCCTGTAAGAACATCACCACTTCCCGCTGTTGCCATTCCAGCATTTCCACTGCTGTTAAAGTAACAACTGCCATCAGGACATGTAATAGCTGTATGCGCACCTTTTAAAACTACATAAACTTTGTACTTTACTGAGAATTCACGCTGTATATTATTACGTTCAAAGTCATTTGCGGCTTTTGTTGTCAGCCTTTCAAATTCCTTTGGATGAGGAGTAAGGATGCTAAGTTTCGGAAGGAAGGGTATCCATGTTTTGTTTTCTCCAAGAATATTAATTGCGTCGGCATCAAAGATCATTGGTGATGACACATTTTGAATAAGCAATTTTAGTGCATTCTGAGTAGATTTATCCATACCAATTCCCGGTCCTATTGCGATGGCGTTGTAGTTTGATGGATCAATGAAGCCGGTAAAAAAATGATCAGAACTGTCGATGCTGCACATTGCCTCCGGAATTGCAGTCTGAATTATCTGATATCCGATCTTCGGAACATGAACACTGAGTAATCCTGTTCCGCTTCTTAAACATGCTTTTGCTCCTAATACAGCTGCACCCATTTTCCCGTAGCTTCCTGAGATTAATAATGCATGACCGAAATTTCCTTTATGAGAAAACTTACTTCGGGCTTTTAACAAACTCGTACAATCATTTCTTTGGACAAAATAATTTTTTACTTCAATATCTTCAATAAATCCGCTGTGTAATCCAATAGGTAACACTACCCATTCACCAACATATTTTTCATTTTCAGGGAAGAGGAAAGCAAATTTTGGGAATTGAAAAGTTAATGTATTGTCTGCATTTACAATAGAACCCTTAAATCCGGAATTACTGCTATCAGTGAACAAACCTGAAGGTACATCAATAGCTATAATTTTAGCTTGACTTTTACTGATATTATCAATCACTTCAGCAATAAATCCTTCAACAGGCCGGGATAATCCGGAACCAAAAATCCCGTCAACAATAATATCTTTGTTAAGGAAATCAGGCGTTTTGTTTTCTTTCTTAATATCAAAAACCTTGACTGACTTTGTCTTACGTAATCTTTCGAGGTTGATTTTGAAATCGTCGGATGTCTTATCCGAGTACCAGATGATATATACTTCAACATTATACTCTTTGGCCGACAACAATCTTGCAAGGGCAAGAGCATCTCCTGCATTGTTTCCTATACCGCAAACAAGAGTGATTTTGTTATCTTTTGAAATATTTGCGCTTATCCATTGACACAATTGTGTGGCAGCACGCTCCATAAGATCAGTTGAAACTATCGGCTCATGCTCTATTGTATATGCATCTGCCTCCCTGACTTTCTCAATTGGTAGAATTTTCATGATTAATCCTTTATACAATTATACAAATATACAATAAAAAAGTTTGGAGTGCCCCGTTTATAGTAGGCGTTCAGCAATTTAAACTTGTTACACGTAACATGAAACCCGCAACCCGTATCATATCAGGGATTAGTTAATTGGTTGAGTAGTTAATTAGGAAAAATCATTTTCAAATCAACATATTATCACATTACTTATTGCTGTTCATCATGGACTATTCAGTCACCACCATCATTCTTGTTCTCATAAAGTCTTGAGTTGCACCTTGTACTTCAATTTTGTACAAGTATACACCCGGTACGAGATTAGAACCATCGTAATTAACGGTATAGGTTCCTTCACTCTGACTTTGGTCAACGAGAATATCAACTTGTTCTCCAAATAGGTTAAATACATTCAGGCTAACATGTGCAGGTTCCGGCAATCCATACACAATCTGTGTGAGTCTATTAAATGGATTCGGGTGGTTATAGCCGAGGAAATAATTATTAGGAGCACCTTGTACTTCAATTAATTCCGGTATGTACAATGTCGCATTATAGATTGTATTAGAATATCTATCGTTAAGTTCACTAGCAGCATCAAGGCTGAAGCTTACATTCTCAACAGATCCTTTTGCTTTAAGTTTTAGTATTATCATTGCATCATTGGCACTTAATAGCATTGGATCAAGGCTATACCATGAGAGCCTTAGTTTACCATCCTTCGCACTAAACAAGAGCTTGTTATCATCCGTATTAATTAATACATCCAGTAACCTAACTTTGTTTTCAGGATAGTCAAGCACGAGTGAAATAGCACCGAGTTCCATATCGTTGGCAACAAAAATTGGGAGTTCAAACTCTTCATTTGCTTTTATTTCCTTAACACCCAGTGTGTTTAAAGTAACCGAAGGTGCCATTTTTACGAATGGGACAGCATAAGATGCATTTACATCACCAAAGCAAATGGCATTGTAGTCGATGTAAAGCGGTTCAGTTCCATCCACTACAGCTTGTGGCGTTTCAAAATACCAATCGCCTGCTGGGAATGATGAAACCAGGCCTACGAATCTTTGTGCAACATAAAGTGCATCAAGTGTAGCCACAGAACCAGAAGCATCTACATCAGCAGCAACAACAGCAAGACCTTGTAAAATGTTAAAACCGGCAAAGTGTAACATGATCCCTAAAGCATCAGATGAATTACCACCACCCCATTTTTTTGTCGTGTTACTACCAAGGTTATATGTGCCATTTTGTAATACATCAAAGAAGTAGTAACCCTGATTGTCAGTAATAGTAGAATCAATCGCAATACTATTATCCAT
>JAIOTT010000273.1 GCA_021106655.1 Bacteroidales bacterium | reverse complement strand
GGAATAAATACTGTGAAAGCTATTATCAAAAACAATATCACGCCACTTATTGCCCTAACTATAACCCGATTTTTAGTCTTGCCTGACGGTATAATCAAATTTAAATAAAGCGTAATTGACTGACCAATTCTAGGCAAAAAAGAAAAAAGTCTTTCTACTATTTTTAATACAAACCCGAGATCCCAAAGCCTGTTCTTTTTATCAGAGGAAAAAGCTTGATTATAAAAAACTGCAAACATCACTGGCAGAATCAACAAACTAAATATTTTTAAAAAGGGATTGTCATATATCAAATAGCTTAATGTTATTAAAACCATTGGGATAATCCAAAGTAAATCATTAGAAATATAATACTTTTTTTTATACAAAACCCAGATAAATAAACCTAAAAGAAGAAAGAAAAAGATTGTAGCATTAAAACCTAGAGCATATATGCCCTTACTCCAAAAGCTCCACAAAAAAATAACCCAAAAAACAGCCGGAACAGCACTTAAAACAAGCTTTAAAACTAACTCTTTATCAAATTCCTGAACAGACTTATTATTCTCCATATTTTTATTATAACAAAGTAAACTAGTAAAATAAATAATAATTAAACTTGTTTTAAAGATAAATTATTAAAAAAACTAAAGATATATGTTTGTAGTGAACTTTATTAATCTTTTACCCTAGTATTAACTCCGTTTAATCGCTTATAAATTCTATTTTTATTTTTTTCAACTTTTTTTAGTATTTCATTTTCTAAATCAATGTTTAGTATTTCAGATAAACCTAATAGGTATATAGCGACATCTGCTAATTCTTCACCGACGTCTGGCAATTTTTTATGATAAGCCCTATAAGCCTCTGACAATTCTTCGTAAGTGAGGAGAAATTCCATGGACACATCTGTAACATTGAATTTTTTGTCAATTTTATTTTGATATATATCTTTCTGTAACTTTTTTAAATCAATCATAATTAATTCTTTTATTTAAATTATATCTAATATAATTTTATCACTATCCGCCTCGGAACTCAACAAAAAACATAAAAATTTAATTTTTTATTAAAGCGTAATACAAGAAACAGGCTTGTAATTGCCTGTTTTTTGTTGTGTGAACGGGTAACGGGACTCGAACCGCTGTTTATTTGTAATATTAAAGCAATTCTACAAAATCGTAAATTTTGACGAGAATGGGACGAAAATGCGATAAATTTCTATTCCTGTTATTTTAAGCAATATTAAACTAAAAACGACCGACGTGTGTCGGTCGCTTTCACGAAATTCATTGGCTCGCGTACCGAGACGACTTTAGAACTTTTTCAATTAATTTAACTTAAAATTATTTTATAAACATTTCATTTAATTTTGCTCTAGTTATTGGTCCAACATAGCCTACTGCATCAATATTATTGGCTAACTGGAACTTCTTCACAGACTCAAATGTAACTGGACCGTAATATCTAGTGGGCTCTATGTCTAAAGGAAAGTGGCCTAGACATTTCAATAATTCCTGTAATACCCCCACCTGCTCTCCAGTAGATCCTTTTGATAAAAAGACCGTAAATTGAATATCTGAGCTACAAATATTATTTTTTTGTTCTAATGTTAACGTTGAATTTTCTGTTGCTTCTTTATTTACAGCATTACTGGCTGACGCACTAGCACTTATCACCTCACCTTCTGGAAGCATATTAAATTGTTCAGAGCTAACATGCTTGAAATCATTCCAGCTAAGAAATAATTCAAAATATGCTTTTTCATTAACAAGCCATCTTTTCTCACAAGTATTAGCTACAAGATAAATTCTTGAAGAATTTGAATCTTTAATAGCATCACCTATTTGGTACTGAAATCCACTTGGCAAATAACAAGTTTTCTTTTCTTGGTCCATGTCTTTAGCTTCAGTAATGTTAATACCTGTACAAAGCCTATCCAAAGACGCACGCGAAACAGTAATCACATCAGTCCATGAATCAAATAAAGTAAAATAAGCCTCTTCATTGACTATCCAGCGTTTTTCTCCAGTATATGAGATTAAATACACTTTTGATGAATCAGGAGCCTTGATGGCTACTCCTGGACCATGGGCGAATTCTGGCGGTAACCCGCAAACGTTATTAACTTTTTTTAATATTTTAGTAAAAGTTAGGTCCACACGATTTACTTTAAGTTCATTGTATTTTATACTAATATCATTTTGCCCATCATAATCAATATCAACTTGTTGCGTTTCACCAATTTCTAGCTCAATTATAGTTGGCTCTGACTGTAGTCTTATTTTAACCTTACCTACTACCATATCTAAATCAATAATATTGGCACTATGTTGAATATTATTTTTTTCAATTGTAAAATTAATTTGTGAATTAATATAAGTTAAAAAATTTATCCCCTTTGTGTTTATTACATATCCGCCTTTTGTTTCTCCCATATCTATATAGCTATCCACCTTTCCAATTCCAGTCGATGGAATAACAGGAATACTCGCTCCACCTCCTGTATTAGTTTCGTCCGTATCACTTGCCGATGAACAACCTGTATCATTAGGATAATCAATTAATCCATCATCGTCGTCGTCAAGAGAATTATTACAAGCAGGACGAATTGATTGAGGTCGCCAATCAGTTTCCACCTTGAAATCAGACGATCCACAAGAGTTAGTATTAGAACAATTAAAACTAATATCACCCGTAAGAGTTCCATTTGCATAGCCATTAAAATATCCGCCCGAATCAATTGTCACGCCTGAAAAATTTATCCAATCAGCATTTTCTCCCCAAGCTTGTCCAGATAATGTTCCCTCGCCATTATTTGCCACGCCAGATGTACTAGGATCCAAATTTATCCAACCATAATTAGCACTCCATCCATAACCTGTAATTCCAGAATCTGTAATTTGAACATTGCAATTATCGCAACCAAAATTTATCCAACCAATATTTTCACTCCAAGCATATTTATTTATAGAATTAATAGCTCCATTTGTTTCTGAAGCAAAAGAAAAATTTGGCAATACCAAACAGATTGCTATTAAAATAACAGAAATTATTTTTATATTTTTTTGTTTCATGAAAATTAACTTTAATTTTTGTTATTCTTGATTTTTCACTTGCTCAAATTGATTTTCACGCAAACACTCAACAGCCACAACTTTAATCTTTTTTTCGCCACTAAACAATGACACGGGTTTACACTTTTTAGCCTCATTAATGATTATTTCGACAGCATTACTTCCTCCTGTTTTATATGCCTTTTCAACCTGTTTTGACTTAGATTCTTGTAACTGATCTATAATAATATAACCAATTGAAAAACCAATCCAAACACTAACACAAAAAAATATAATAATTTTTTGATTTAACTTATTCATAAAATTATTCTTAACCATAAAATAAATTTTAATTCATGTCTTCCCAGGTAGAGCCATTGTAAACTTTTAATTTATTATCATCTGTATCAAAATAAACAGTTCCCCCCTGTGGACTTCCAGGTGCATCAGAGCCACTTGGCGCATTAAACAAATCATTAACTGTAATCGTATCTACATCAACATCATCTATATAAGCATCCCATTCTATACTCGCAGAACCAATATTTTGAGTGCCATCATTCTCTGGTAAAAAATCTCCATTCATTTTACTACTTCCGAATGAATTATTAATTTTATAATTTACAGTTTCATTACTAGCAACAGCACCTCCTCCAACAGCAGGAAAAATATCTGTTCCCATTTCAAAAAAATCATCAATCATGTTGACAGTAGAAACTCCTGCTCCCTGATGAGCAACAGCCAAATTAATATCGTCGTCTGCAATGCCTGCCCCAGTCCAATGAGTATCATTATTTTCAAGTGACATAACACAAGTTTCACCAACAGCTGTATTATAGATAAATGCTCCAAAATAATCAAAATTACCAGTAGTTGTTCCAGAGACTTTTATATCAATTTGATTTAAACTTATTCTATAATCATGAGTCGAAGCTAATGAATAGAAAGGAACTACATCATTAGCATGATTTGTACCAGCAAACTCAAAAGAAATATATCCGTTTTTTATTTCTGGCAAAGTGCTATCGTTTGTATTGTCAGACATTACAACAGAAACATCATCATCAGTGTCATAAGTGGAGATAGCATGAGTACAGGAAAACGATTTCAAGCTTGCGTTACTCGAGCCGGTAATATGATATATGGTTTGTTGATCGTTACCAGCAGTATGATTAATTTGTACTGATATATTTGAAACATTAGTTAACGAGACATTTCCTTCTTGCACATCATAAAGAGCTTTATAAGTATCGCCATTTGAAATCCATGTTCCAATCACCGTTGAATCCAACATATAATACTTACCAGGACCATTAAATATTATTGGAATTTCATTGGAGTTTTTTACCTTTAAATTTTGAATTTTTGAAAAATTTGCACTATCAAAGGTTACCTGTCCATTAATCACAGATCCAGAACTTCTACCAGTAATATAAACATAATCTGGAATAGTAACATCCTCTGTCCACTCACCTTGGCCAAGAACAATTACATACCTATTGGAATTCGAAGCATCTGTAATTGATGCGAGAGCATCTGCCAAAACTGTATAGTCTCCCCCTTCTTTTGCAACAGTAATTTTATTCGGTTCATCCACTTCAGCAATCGCATTTTCACCAATATTTTGCAAAGCAAACTTGGTAGATAAATAATTTCTTAAATTTTGTCTTTCTGAATTTGTTGGAACATCAGAATAAATAGCTAACTCAGCAATTTTACCATCAAAATCTCCACCTTCTTGTAAATCAAATAATTGTAAGGCTGTAGTGCAATCAGTATCTATTGTTGCAACGGTTGTTCCACCTGTTGCTTGTTTAATGCCGTTGATAAAAATTTTAATCCCCTCTCCCGGTGTCCATGCCCATTCCATTATTTGCCATTCATTAGTGGAAATTCCTTGTGTAGCATAAGAAGAAGGACTTCCATCTTTTTCATCATAAATATAACTTCTTCTCTGTCCCATTCTCCACGCTCGTTGATCTAATTGTGATTTGCCTATTATATAATCATATCCGGTATTAGTTGTATAAACTAATCCAATGCCATATAATCCTCTTCCAGCAGTATTGCTAAACACATTAAATCCTGTTCCAGCACTCATATAATCATTATCAGTGTTTTCAACTGTTACTCTCCCATTTAAATCATTAGTATTTATTGCTGGTTGGTTGTCTCCTGCGGCCTGAGTAAATGTTCTTGAATTTGAGTCTTGACTTATCCATTGAGAAATAACTCCTCCGCTCTCGGTTACGCCTAACTCTGGATCTAACCATATTTCAAGATTAGAAATATCATCTGGCTCTTGGTTAACATATGCATATTGGCTCGAAAGAATTTTAATATCAGAACCTACTTTTGTGAATTCCATAAATCCACCATTAGCAATTACCCACTGAGTATTTGCACCTTCTACTGTATTTCCATTTGGATTTAAAAATAATCTTCCTGAACCAATATTCATAATTATACGAGAGGCTCCTTCTGGAAAATAAACCATATTCGCCGGTGTTGGAAAAGTAATAGTTAAATCATCCGAATCAGTATCTGCATGCAGTTGATTGAATAACCAAGTCTCAGAAGCGCCATAATCTGAAGTTATAAATTCTATTGACAAGTTTAAAGCCTTGTTAACGCTGACGCTACCCACAATATATTGGCCAGACACCCCCAACCACCTTGTATTTCCACCATCACCTGTAGAAAGCACAAAAGTATTATCGTCAGTATAAGAACTTCCACTTGCCTCGTATCTGTAATAAGAATCCGTTTCCACAACGTAACACAAATCATTGTCAGAACCACTTTCAACCTCTGCTAAAATCACTGTTGTAAAAATTGATGTTTCTGCAGTGCTATCTGCCCAACCAGGGTTTGCTCCAGCTCCATTTGTTTTTAAATATTGTCCACTTGTACCAGGAGCAAGATCCATCCAATCAGTTCCATTAAAATAAATAATATCTCCTTGATCTGAAGTTATTCCAGCAATATCAGTTAGATAAACATTTTCTTCTTGCGGAGTATCTACTGTACAATTAGTATCACCTGGCGCACAAGCTGGCGATAGTGTTTCTCCAAGATTATAAGGCGAATCAGGCGGAACTGCAAAAGCAACGTAAACAAAACTTGTTACTGAAATGATTATAGTACCAAGTAAAAATTTCGTACCTGTTCCAAATCCATCTACAATTTTAATTAATTTTTGTCTATTCATATTATTATAATTATTAATTATATTTAACAATGTAATGTCAAATCTTATAAATATATTATATAATATTTTGCTGTTTTTAACAATTTTTATATTTATTCTCTCAAATTTAGCAAAAGCTATTTAGTGCACAAAATATAAACTAAAAAAATAACGCTAGAACTAATGTTATTTTTAATTTGCTCGGAGTAATCAACTGTATCCGAACTAAAAATTAAGCTCTTTAAAATTACAAAAAATAAAACTTCAAATAAAAACGAAATAAGATGTTTTTATATAAACTAAATTTCAAAAAATAATATTCTCTCCATGCTCCGCTTTGCTCCGTGCATGGTCTCTTGTGAGAATATGACAATGAATTAATTTTAACTATCTAAAAATATTAATAACTCCCCCTTCAGCACTGCATGAATAAAGTTCTAAAATCCCGTTGCTTTTTCTTTGAATAGCATAGTATGTTTTTTCAGAACTTCCAAAAGATGGATCGTATGGGATACTGCTTAATTTTGAAGATAAAACTGTTGATAAATCCAAACAGGCAGATTCCAAGGTTATGCCTCCGCTTGAAGTTGTAGTGCTATAATTTACTAACAAAAGAGGAGCATCTAAACTACCACTATCATAAGCTTCTGCTGTTCTTTCTCCAGATCCTGTAATTATAAAAACAATATCATTCCCGCTACTCCAACCTGCTCTATTAATAATTTCTTGAACAATTGGAGCAAGATTTGAAGAAGTTTTAGTTTCACCAACTGTATCCCAAGACAAAATATTACTCCAAGAAACATTAGCACTAGTTTTTGTTCTAGATGATATATCTCCAGAAGTATCAGAAAAATTATCAGCATCATCAATGTCTTGTCCATAAAAAACTAAATTTGTTATACCGGAATCTACCTCGTCAACTGTAAATTCTATATAAACACTATTAACAGTTGCTCCATTTGGAATATTAATTGATTGAAATCTAATACCGACCTCTTGCTCAGTCGCATCATCATCAACTAATTCTAAATCTGTACTAGCTCTCGAAATAAATCCTCCAGGAGGATCTCTTTCTTCTGCATCGTCTGTGCTTGATATAACTCTAACAGAAATATCTGTTGAATCAACTGACACAGCCCCTCCACAATCAACATCGCAACCACTCATGTCTGTTCCAAGCATTCTCCAATTTTCATCTATACCAGAAGGAAAATGTCCACTATTATCAATTTGATAAAGCTTTATTGCATCAATTGTAGAAACTAAATCGCTCCACCTTTGAGTATCTCTAGCATCTTTAAATCTAGTTAACGGATCCAAGGCTATAAAAACAACTGCTGAAATAACTGCAATTACAGCAATAACGATCAAAAGCTCAATCAATGTAAATCCTTTTTTATTATTTTTTAAATTATAAATTATCATATTTAAATTATACCAAATACAATCATTTTACTCTAGTACACATTTAAATATGGTATAAAAAATAACGCTAAAATTAGCGTTATTTTTTTGATGCTCGGGATCGTAAACAATGTTCGAACTATTTTAAATAAGAATCTCCCTTTTGAAAATTAATTTTCATAACAAACATTTTTAGCTCTAAATCACCTTTATTTTCAAAACCATGCTCTTCTTTTTTATTTACACAAATCATATCACCAGCACTAACTTTAAATTTTCTATCTTCAACAATCATAATAGCCGAGTTTTTTACAATATAAAAAATTTCATCTGTAAAATCATGAGCATGCAGAGGAACAACTCCATTAGCTTGCACTATAACATCTTCAATTAAATTAATTGACTCATTAAAATTATCTAATAAAATTCTTTTTCGATAACTCTTGCCTTTAATCCACTCCTTATTATTTATAATTATTACACTTATAGTATATAATAAAAAAAATATTATATAAAAACCTTGATTTAAACACTTGTCTGGTCTATACAAAAATATGGCTAAAATTAGCCGTATTTTTATAGCTCGGGAACAGGGATTCGAACCCCGATTGCCTGGACCAAAACCAGGTGTCCTACCATTAGACGATTCCCGAATAACAAATTAAATACACCAAAACGGTGTATTTAATTTTATGATAACATAATTTTCTTTTTTGTAAAGATTATTTTAATCTATATTCCCTATTGAAATCTGGCTCAAATTCTGATTAGTTATTCCTAGACTTAAATATCTCATTATCTTATAAGCGCTCTCCCCATCTTTCATATAATAACGCTTACCATCGTCTGGATTTATATACCAAGCCTGTCCTCTCTCTTCTACCTGAAGTAATATTTTTCCCTTTAACTTCTCAGAAAAAACTTCGTCTATAGGTAATTTACCACTTCCCAATGGATTGAAATTATTTCTTACCTCCAAATCATCATCAAAACCATCTCCATCACTATCAGGTGAATTTAAATTTGTTCCTAGGGCCTCTTCCATTTTGTCAGGTAAATTATCATTATCAGAGTCTTCTTCGTCAAAACGGGTATCAAAGCCAACTGGAATTTTAGCTAAATCTTCGTTCTTGATTCCAAGCCCAAAAGAACGCATCATTTCATAGGCGACTTCCCCATCTTTCATATAATACCTTTTTTTATCTGTAGTATCCACGTACCAAGCCTCTCCATTTTCTTCTACTTGAAGCAATATACTGCCGCTAAGCTTGTCTGCTAAAGTCATTTGGGGCTCTGGCTTGTTTAAATAAAACATATCACTCGAAACTATATAATCACTAATATTAACATTTATAGTAATTTCCTGTAATTTTCCATTCTCAGCGTAAAGCGCTTTCCCATACTCCAACTTGTCATAAACTACAACAAATAAATAAGGTCCTGGTCTCAAAACTATATCATAATAACCAACATCTTTAACTTCTATCTTATCTTCTTTTTCATTACGGTAATAACGACCAGGAGAATCTTCTTTCATGCTATAAATAACAACATCGGGGCTACCTCTATAATCACTAGGAACATTTGCCCTTATTCTAGTTGTGTTTGTCTGTATAGTTTTGTAACTTCTTTTCTTTGGCTCTATATTTGTATCAAAAAAAGTATATTCATTACCCAAATCATCCTCTGTCACTAAAGCAAAAACACCAGAAGGATGATTTATAACAATCTCTCCCTCAGAATCAGTTTCTGTATC
>JAIOTT010000211.1 GCA_021106655.1 Bacteroidales bacterium | reverse complement strand
TGGTAATGTATCACTATAAGGATTTTCATTGAATGGTCCAATTTCAGCTTTGCCAACATACCTGTACTGTCCATTCAGTTCAAAAAAGAAAAGGGACTTTTTGGGGAATCTTAATCCGAAATCAATTATAAACCCAACTTTCGCATGCTTATATTCTACATCGACCTCTCCATAATTGTAGCTGCTTTCCCAGGCCTTTGTGAAATATAATGAAGGCCCAATGCCAATTCTCACGATATCATTCGAATTAATTGAAAAAATTGGAGAAATGTTAAAGAGTGAATAATCTATGTTTATGTTATGGCCCCATGTATCGATCTTGTATCCACGAGTACTGCCAAGGTTTGTCTTTCCCCCGACAATTCCAATTGAAAATGGAGACTTTAGATTATATTTTGCGCTTATCATCCATGAAGACTTAAAATTCTCAGTATATGGATGGTCCGTACCCGACCCCCCAAACCAATAACTTCCTCCTTTGTAATCGTTAAATCCATAATAAACCATTGCTTTTTCTATTTGTTTACTTGGGCCACCGATCTTCCATCCCAGATGCATAGCAACTGACCAGTTTTTAATTTTTAGTGTGCCTGGACTTTCGTATTTTTGAGCAGGTGTTGCAGTTATCATAAAACTGCTGATCATTAGAGTTAATAGTAGTTTTTTCATGATTTTCCTCTTTTTTTTAATATATTTTTTTAAATTTTAAATATGCAAACGGAGGCCAAATCCTAGAACCCATCCGGAAAAATTTACTTTATTAGAAAGATTGTATATGTTCTGACTTGTTTTTACAGATGTCATGATGCGAATACCTGAATTGAATTGCATTGAAAAGTTCTGTGAAAAATAATAGTCATAACTGCATCTCAAATGAGCTGCGGGTTTATTTGATTTTACAAAAGAAGGATAATCATCAATTATGATTTTATTTAAACTGAGTCCTGCACCAATTGCAAATTCACCCCTTTTCGAAAAATAGAGATATTTGTATACAGGTTTTGGTATATAATCCATCGATATTCCGTAAGATTGCGGACTTCTCTCTGATCTGCTCTCAGTTCTGTAAATTGTTTCTTTAGGAAATTTATGATAGAAGAGACCTGCTCTGAAATGTTCCCGGATGCTGTAGCTGATTTCAGCTCCAAGATATCCATTATCAAAACCATACATTATTTCATTATCACCTTGTGAAGCTTGTAAGAATGAATTGATCCCTCCTAAAAATGACATGTGTATTTTTGGGTTCTTTAATATTTCTGATGTTTTGCTAAGCTGTGCAGACTCTTCTTTAGTGTTACTTTTAATGTAGCGATTTAACTCAGGGGGTTTGCTCCCAGGGAAAGAACGATATTTGTTTAAATTCAGCAAAGCCTCTTTATAAGTGGCTTCATTTCCATTAATGATGAATTCGGCTTTCTTGCTGTTGGGTGAAGTAAAAATCCCACCGATGATAGCAGAGGGGACACCGAGTGTTATCATTCCTGCTAAACCGTATACAACGGGGCTAGGATTTATTATGCCGCCACCACCACCTGAGCTTGCAAGTCCGACTATCATTCCTGCTCCTCCTCCAATTAGAAATCCCAAACCGAATCCTTTCCAGAAATTGCCCTTTTTTCTTACGGTTACCCGATTTATCGATCTATAATCAATATTTTTTACCGATTGATCTATATTATACCATTCGTAAGGTCCTGATTCTTTCCACAAACTCAATACTTGCTCATTCGCATATAATAAATTTCCTTTAACATAGATATCATTTGTCAGATAAACTTCTGTAAAATCCGGTTTCTTTTTCTTCTCAAGTTTCTTCATTTCCTCCAATTTTGGCAGATCAATAAAGGGAGTTTGGTAGATATCAGAAGGAAGTTTCTGTTGTTTGATTCTTATAATTTCAAAATCCTCTATGTAATTTCTCAGGGAATTAAAACCCTTTGATCCTAAAGTTAAAATTGTATCAAATGGAGCTGTACCCACTTTCTGCTTTATCCTTATTTCGTAGACATCCTCAGACAATTTGAATGTTTGTGCTGATTGAAAATCAGGAATTCCGGGAAACAGATAAAAATAATTACGAGAATTGCTGTCAATAATGCTTGTTATGCGCGGACTTAATTCATAGGGTTCAGATAGTTCTTGTGAAAAAGTCAATAAAGGCAAACCTGAAAAATAAATACCAAACAGAAAGGTGATGAATTTTTTTATACCGCTTCCAAATAGTGATTTGTTAGTTTTTGCTCTCATAGCTGAAAATTCTTTGGTGACAAATTCAATTAACTGAAGCAAAATTAATGTCAGAGAGAAGTATATCAAAACGGATATTCCCAAGCTCTCAGGAATAATTAGTGATTTTTAATTAAGAAATATGGCGGAATATATAAATGAAAGTAAAATATGTAAGTGCTGATGATAGAAATCCGATATTTAGTAATTTCTGCAATCTTTGTTTCTGTGATTAGTATTTTTTGCAAAAAATAACTATCTTTGAATCAAATACTCAAACCATGGAACTACAATCACTACTCTTTCAACAGATCAAAGAAAAAATTCCTGCTCACTTATCTGTGGTGGACGAAATCTCAGAATTACTGGAAATAAGTTATGATAGTGCTTACCGAAGGATCAGAGGTGAAAAAGCTCTTTCGATGGGTGAATTAAGCAAAGTTAGTCAGCATTTTGGTATTTCGGTTGATGCATTATTTAATATAAAAAGCAACAATGTTGTCTTTAATCACCTTCCCATTATTCCACCTGAATTTGGAGTCAGGGAGTGGCTTAAAATCATACTTAGCGTTTTAAAAAGGATACAGCTTTCATCTGTAAATGAAATTATTTATGCAGCAAAAGACCCGCCGATCTTTCAATATTTTCAGTTCCCTGAGATCGCTGCTTTCAAAATGTTTTTCTGGGAAAAAACTTTATTTCAGTTTCCCCAGCACGCTAACAAAAAATTTGCAATAAGAGATTATGATGAAGAGGTCAAAAGCATTGGTGAACAAATACTGACAGCCTCACTAAAAATACCCACAACTGAAATATGGAATGAAGATACATTCAATATCACCTTTAAACAAATTGAGCATTACTGGGTATCAGGTTTGTTCGAGAAAAAAGAAGATATTCGAATTTTATGCGACAAGTTATATGTCTGGATTGAGCATATAAAAAAACAGGCTGAGTTAGGATTCAAATTTCTGTATGGAACAGAACCCCGGGGCGTTGAAAATACATATCGTTTTTATGAGAATGAAGTTGTTTTAAATGATAATACAGTCTACATTGAAACAGATAAATTTACAGCAACATATCTAACCTATAATGTTCTGAGCTTACTAGTAACTACTGACAAAGCTTTCTGCAAAGGTGTAGAAAGCTACCTGAAAGGAATTTTAAAGGAATCGATACTGATCAGTTCAGTAAATGCCAAAGAGCGCAACAGGTTCTTCAACAGGTTGCTCGAAAAAATTGATAATTTCAGATCTGCACTTGATTAATGCATGGTGTCAGGATTGTTTATGTCTTTTGTTTGGCCATCTTCAAAGCCGTTTAATGCAATGATTTTCCCATAATACTTACCACTATTTTTAAATATTTCAACGTCCAGCTTGTTAGGTAGGTGGTAATTACCAATTATTATATCATCTTGCTGAGCAAATGAAACAGATGTTAATAAAATGATTAATGATATTGTTAATGTTAATTTAAGCATGATTGAATATTATTAATTCGAATCATGGGTTGAAACAAGCTTTTTTAGCCACAGATTACACTGATTTTCGCTGATTGTTATAACTTTATTAGCAACTTATCTTTGTCAATTCTCAAATGTGTAAAGCATATTTACTTTTTTCTGCAACAAATGCGCTAATAAAAACTGTTTTCTTTCTGTGATAATCTGAGAAATCAGTGGCATTTT
>JAIOTT010000296.1 GCA_021106655.1 Bacteroidales bacterium | reverse complement strand
CTTCCTTGCCAGTGGCCAATACTTTTATTCTGTCTGCATTTTTACGATTTAGGGATATTAACTCATCTCTTTTCTTTGAATCAATTATAAATGCATCATTTTTACCTGTGGTTAAGCCCCTATATATTTTCTTATTGACATGTTTGCTTAGACTTACTGCGTTTATTCTTATTTTCTGCAAAACTTTAAAAGAATTAAAATCAATAAAATTCCACATATCTTCCGATAATGCTTCAAAGGAAACTTTCTTCTTTTTAACTTCTAACAAGGATATTGGATCGATTGTATTATCCCTTTTATTTATTTCTGAGTAGTAAAAAAAGTTTTTACTGTCTTCTTTTTTATTTAAAACATAGATAATTGGATAAGTAGTAGCATCCTCGAATACCGGAAAATCATCAAAATCAAAAATTAACTCTAATTTAGAATTTTCCAGCATTACTTTCCTTATATTCTTACCGTAGGTTGCTTTTAGAAATTTATTTGGTAGAATAAATGAAAATTTACCAATATTATTAGTTAGATGTATACCCTTTTCAATAAAATAAGTATACAAATCTGCAACACTATTATAGCATTTATATTCTTGTTCCAAAAAAGGTTTAATATCCTTAAATAATTCCTGCCTCACATAAGGTGGATTCCCAATCACAACATCAAAACCCCCATTAACAAATACATCAGGAAATTCCTTTTGCCAATTGAATGCTTTATCTCCTGCAACTTCAGAATCATCAATTAATGAATTACCACATTTGAGGTTGTTATTCAATGAAGTTAATTTACGTCCTCTTTGAGCTGTACGTAACCATAAAGAAAGTTTAGCAATTTCTATGCTTTCTTCGTTAATATCAACTCCATATAGATTCTTCTCTAATATGTGATTTTCTACTCCGGGAAATTCAAAAGCATAACCCAATAATTGAGATTCTAATTCATCTATATATTGATGTTCTCCTATTAAAAATTCTAAGGTTTGATTTAAGAATGCACCACTACCACAGGCCGGATCACAAATTGTGATTTCTAAAAGCCATTTTCTGTATTCCTGTAAGCTATAATCAAGTTTTCTGATAGTCTCATGATGTCTATTTCTACGGCCTTTTGCGTATTCTTCATCAATAATGACTAATTCTGTTTTCTTTTCCTTACAAAGTTTACCAACAGTATTTTCAACAATATATTTGGTTATGTATTTGGGAGTGTAGTAAACACCTTCTTTTTTTCGTTTGGTTTTGCTTTTTTCAACTTCCTGTCCTTGTAAACGGGCTGTTACATTCTCAATTTCGTTTAATGAGTGTTCAAAAATATGACCGAGTATATTTACATCTACATCACTTTGAAAATCGTATGCAGTTAGCTTCATTACATGCTTTTGTAATATTTCGTCATCAATAACAAAGCTATCCAGGATATCATCAGGTATAAATAATCCCCCATTGTAAGCATAAATATCATCCTGAGAGGTTTTTCCTTTTCTTCCAACATAAATATAACCAAAAAACTGCTTAAAGATGTCGTATAAAGATTTGTAAGCATCTTCTTCTTTTAGGATGCCAAAACGTTCTACAATACGTGAAATTGAGTTAGGTGGCAGAAGGCCGCTATCTTCTGTAAAAAGGATAAATAAGAAACGATCTAATAGTTTCTGGGATTTCTTATACAATAATAATTGATCATAGCTTGGGTGATTCTTTACCAGGTTTTGCCACAGATCGTTTTTAAAGGCCGAATAATCAACGTAAAGTTGTTTTGTAATGTTTCCCTCAACAGATAAACTTTCTTCCTTAATCTTAACAGGAACGCCACCTAATAGACACTCAGCACTTAAACTCAACCAAAGCAATTGAAACTCCTGTTCAGTAAGGGTAAATAAGTTAAAATCTAAATGTTCAACAGAATTATGGATAAAAAAGCGGAGCTTCTCAAAGTTGGATGTAATTACATAAATACATCCTGACTGGTTGTTTTTGTAATTGAATGCCTGAGCATTTATTTTATCTAAATCTTTGGTATCAGTTCCTTTCAACTCAATAACTGCAATTGCTTTTCCATCCTGCAGAATAGCACCATCAGCCTTCTTCGCTCCTTTTTCGTTTTTATGTTCAGTTGTTAAGTTATAATTGGGGTGTGGATTAAGCGTATATCCCAGAATATTAACAAATAACTCTCTTAGGAATCCCTCTTGGAACTGCTCTTCCTTAGCATCACGAATATTTTTCTGTATTTCCGGATTATGAAAATACTCTTTGAGCTTTGCATAAGAAGTTGATAATACTTCTTTATCAAGAGTTTTAAGGTGTTTATTAATTACTGAGTTTTGGAAGAATGCCATGGTTCCTTTTTGAATTATTTCATCAAAGTTAGGAATTTACATTGTAATATCTTACCATTCTTTAGAAATAGATATTTTACACTTTTAAATGATTTCCAATTTTTTGTATATTTGTTGAGGTCAACAAAACGATAGTTGTTTATTGAAGTTTTTCAGGATTCTTTCCTATTTGTTTAGATTCAGAGGAAACTTTCCTCTCTAGTTTTTTTATGTCTTCTTCTTGGGGAAGATCTTCAGATATAATTCCTAAAGAATCTCTAAGATGTCATTCCTTTTAAACAAGAAGCAATACCCGGAATAAACGTAGCAGAGAACTAATTTACTGCTGACTGTGGACTGCATACTTCTTCTTCCGACTCCCGACTTTCTTTCTTCTTTCATTAACCATTATTTCCTTCCTGCACCTGCCACTTGGAAGCTAAGGACAACAAACCTCTGCACACAAAAAAACGCCTGCCAAAACTGACAAGCGTTAGAAACACGAGCTGAGGTCTCGAGCGGATTCGAACCGCTGTAAATGGTTTTGCAGACCACCGCCTAAGCCACTCGGCCACGAGACCCTTTGATAATAGAAGTGCAAAATTACAAAATGTTTTGCAAATAACAATAATCCAGCTTAAAAATTACTTATTAGAAAATAGTTAATTGGTTAAATAAGTGAGTGGTTAATTAGGAAAATAAATCCGTAAATATGGTTTGTTAAGTTTTCCCAATTAACAACTTGACTACTCAACAACTTAACTAATATTGATATTAGGTCAATTAGAAATTATTTTGCCTTGCTATCTTCTGAAGATATAGTCACACTCACACTCTCTACCTTCCCACCAAGCGGTGGGTTCATCTTGGATAAACGTATCTCTGCATAAGCAATCTCAGGAAATGCTTTAATGATCGAATCAAGTATCCGCCGACCTACATTTTCAATCAACCTGGAATTTATTTCCATCTCTCTCTTTACAAGAGTATATACCGATTGATAATTGATGGTTTTGCTAAGATCATCTGTTATTTCTGCCTCCGATGTGTCAGCTCCCAGAAAAAAATCAATAATGAATTTAGTGCCTATTTGCTGCTCCTCCGGGAAACAACCGTGATAGGAGTGGAACTCCATCCCTTCGATAGATATTATGGACATTGTTTGTTGCTTTTGTTAGTGGTCAAATATAAGGATATCTTTTGAATGACTAAAGTTTCGAATGAACTAAAATTACGAATTAAAAATTAAAATTCTAGTCACTTGTAATTCTAGTCATTTTAGTCATTTATTTTTTAATTTTGCCAATTGATAATAACAAACCATAAACTGAAGATGAATCAAGCAGATCCCAAGCCTTCACTAAATTTCATTGAAGCAATAATAGAGGAAGATCTTAGAAATAATAAAAACGAAAGCCGTATCCATACTCGTTTTCCCCCTGAACCTAACGGATATTTACATATTGGTCATGCAAAATCTATATGCCTGAATTTTGGACTTGCTGAGAAATATAAGGGTATGTGTAATCTCAGATTTGATGACACAAACCCGACCAAAGAGGAGGAAGAGTATGTTGAGTCAATAATTGAGGACATTAGCTGGCTGGGGTTTGATTGGGAAGGCCGATTGTTCTATGCTTCTGATTATTTTGACCAATTGTATGAATGGGCAGAAAAACTTATTTCAGATGGGAAAGCTTATGTTGATGAGCTAACTTCAGCAGAGATAAGTGAACAAAGGGGAACAGTCACTAAAGCAGGCGAAGAAAGCCCCTTCCGTGACAGAGCTGTCGAAGAGAACCTGGAACTTTTCAGGGCTATGAGAGATGGCAAATTTAAGGAAGGGGAGAAGGTGCTTAGGGCAAAGATAGATATGAGCTCACCCAATATGCACATGCGAGATCCGGTGATCTACAGAGTTCTGCATGAATCGCATCAGAGAACGGGTGACAAATGGTGTGTTTATCCTATGTATGACTTTGCCCACGGGCAATCCGACTACTTCGAAGGAATTACTCATTCAATCTGTACCCTTGAGTTTGAGATTCACCGCCCTTTGTATGATTGGTTCCTTGATAATCTCATTGACACAAAATACAGACCCAGGCAAATTGAATTTGCAAGGCTTAATATTAGCTATACTGTAATGAGTAAAAGGAAACTACTGGAACTTGTTGAAGAAGGCCTGGTAAACGGCTGGGATGATCCAAGATTACCAACGATCTCAGGGCTTAGACGAAGAGGATATACTCCGGAAGCAATAAGAAATTTTGCTGACAGGGTAGGAGTGGCTAAAAGAGATAATGTTATCGACGTTGCATTACTTGAGCATAGCCTTAGGGAAGATCTCAATGTTAAAGCTCCACGGGTTATGGCTGTGTTAAATCCTTTGAAAGTTGTTATTACAAATTATCCGGAAGATAAAGAAGAGGAACTCCCCGCAGAGAATAACCCTGAAGATGAAAGTATGGGAAGTCGTATGATCCCTTTTTCAAGAGAGATCTACATCGAAAAGGAGGACTTTATGGAAGATCCTCCCAAAAAGTTTTTTCGACTTGCACCCGGAAAAGAAGTACGTCTTAAAAATGCCTATATCATCAATTGTGAAAGTGTTGTGAAAAATCCTGACACAGGGGAGATCACAGAATTACACTGTACCTATGATCCTGAAACAAAAAGCGGGATGCCGAATAGTGCAAAGAAAGTTAAAGGAACTTTACACTGGGTATCTGCACAGCATGCCATAGATGCAGAAGTTCGTCTTTACGACAGACTTTTTCTGGATGAAGATCCTGCAGGAAAAAAAGATGGAAGTGACTTCAAGGATTATCTTAACCCTGATTCATTGAAAATTCTTAATAACTGTAAGCTTGAACCGGATTATGCAGCCGCTAAAGCAGGAGATCATTTTCAATTCCAGCGTATTGGCTATTTCGTTGTTGATACTGTTGATTCTGTTGAAGGAAAACCTGTGTTTAATAGAACGGTGCCATTAAGGGATAGTTGGGCAAGGAAAAATAAGTAAAGAGAGTTGAGTAGGTAAGGAGTTAAGTTGTTGAGTAGGAAGAAAGAATCATTCTTTCAGGTTGTAATCCCATTTAACCACTTAACATACTCAACTTTTTAATCCTTGCCCGATATTCAAAATATTTCTTAGTCCGGTATTAATCCTATTCATAACCTCTTCCTTTCCTAGTAAATCCATAACTGCAAAAAGATCCGGACCCATACCTGAACCAACTAAAGTCAGTCGTAATGCTATCATCACTTGTCCCATGCCGATCTCCTTTTTCTGTATGAATTGCTCAACTATTGTATGCAGGTCTTCAGCTTTAAAACTCTCTGTTCCCTCAAATTCTACTAATAATTCGCTTATTAATCCGGAAGTGTGCTCCTTCCACTTCTTACGAACAAGCTTTTCGTCATAGGATGTTGGTGCCTGAAAGAAATAATAGGCCTGATCCCAGAGATCTTTAATAAAGTTTGCCCGTTCTCTTACAAGTTCGCATACCTTCTCTACATAATCATCATTATATGAAATATCCTTTGTTTTCAAAAATTCCTGGAATAGGCTTGTGATTTCCTTGATATCCTTACTGACAAGATATTGATGATTATACCATTTTGCTTTTTCAGGATCGAACTTTGAACCGGATTTTCCAACTCTCTCTAATGAAAATTCTTTTATAAGCTCATCAATGGAGAATATTTCCTGTGTAGTTCCGGGATTCCATCCAAGGAAAGCCAATATATTAATAAATGATTCGGGGAAATATCCTGCTTCACGATAACCTGATGATACTTCTCCACTTTGGGGATCTGTCCAGTTTAATGGGAATACAGGAAATCCCAGCCTGTCACCATCCCTCTTACTTAGTTTACCGTTGCCATCAGGTTTTAACAATAAAGGTAAATGAGCAAATTGTGGAATATCTTTCTCCCAGCCAAGATATTTATAAAGCAGCACATGAAGCGGGGCTGAAGGGAGCCATTCTTCGCCACGTATCACATGAGTGATCTCCATCAGGTGATCATCCACAACATTTGCCAGGTGATAAGTTGGCATACCATCTGACTTGAATAATACCTTATCATCCAGTTGGGAGGAGTTTACATAAACATCCTCACGTATAATGTCATTAATGTGTATCTCTTCATTATCAGGCATAAGTATTCTGATAACATTAGGGATTCCGGAATCCAATTTTTTCTGAAGCTGATCAGGTGAAAGATTTATGGAGTTATTCATGCTGTTACGCACTTTTGCATCATATTGGGGCGTGGACACTCCCTGTGCTTTCATTCTGTTACGCATCTCTTCAAGCTCTTCAGGTGTATCAAAAGCGTAATATGCATAACCGGCTTCTATCAGTTGTTCAGCATATTTCCTGTATATTTCTTTACGTTCAGATTGTTTGTACGGAGCATATGATCCTCCTTTTCCGGAGCTTTCATCCAGATCTATCCCGCACCATTTTAAAGCTTCATTTATGTATTCTTCTGCTCCCGGTACAAACCTTGATTGATCAGTATCTTCAATACGCAAAATCATTTTCCCGCCATAATGACGTGCAAAAAGATAATTATATAATGCTGTTCTTACACCCCCAATGTGTAATGGCCCTGTAGGGCTCGGAGCAAAACGGACTCTTACTTCTTTGTTTTCCATGATCTGTTATTTAGAGGGGCAAAGATAGAGGAAATTAGATTACTATTAGAAATTACAAATAACCTATCTCCCTGACTGTTTTAGTTATTTGGTTAAGTAAGTTAATTGGGTGATTAGGTAAGAAAGTCTGCAGCAGCCGGACTTCAGTTCTCAGTCGGCAGTCGGCAGTCTCCAGCCTGGGAGGATTAATTTCTAATTTCCAGTTTCCAAACTATCGCTCATTTGCTACGAGTGCCGGTGGTCAGCATCGTAGCGTGGACACTACAATGAACATGGTCACTAAGCTCTTGCATTGAGCTTGTCGAAATGTGTCGAAGTGCAAGTTTTACTAAATTCTATATCTTTGAAGTTAAATATACTGAAT
>JAIOTT010000338.1 GCA_021106655.1 Bacteroidales bacterium | reverse complement strand
GATACGCTCAAATTTGAAAAGTACTTCCTGATCAATATCAGGTATAAGATCATTTTCATTTTTTTCAAGATCATCAAGCTCATTCTTTTTCTCAGAAAGAATTTGTTCCATTTTATCCTGTTCTGTTGATACTTCCTCTTCCTGAAGTTTCATGAGCTCTTCATGTTCTTCCAATTGAAATTTCAGGTCATCAAGTGTTTTTTCTTTATGAAGAATTGCTTTTCGAAATTGCTGCTCTTTTTCTGCAGCATCGGTTATTTCTTTATCCAGCGCTTCATATTCACGCTGTGTAGTAATTAAATCCATTTGCTTTTCATAATTTTCCCGTACATGCTCTGCTTCATCAAGCCTGATCCTCAGGCTTTTTAATTCATCATTTGTACGTTTCAATCTTTCATTTTTTTCAAGATAATTTTTCTTACCTCGATTTAACAATTCAATTTTAGTTTCAAGTGTTTTTGGAATTTCCCTAATCTCATCCTGAATCAAATACTTTTGGGATAAGACTACTTGAAGCGATTTTAGTTTCTCAAAAATTTCCTGCATACATATTCTCCTGATTATACATAATCTTTTAATCTTCTGCTTCGTTTTGGATGACGCAGCCTGCGAAGTGCCTTCGCCTCAATTTGTCTTATTCGTTCACGCGTGACTTCAAAGTATAATCCAACTTCCTCTAAAGTCAATGAATAACCATCTTCAAGTCCAAACCGCATTTTCAAGACCTCCTGCTCTCTTGGAGGGAGAGTAGTAAGTACATCTTGCAGTTGTTCCTGCAATAGTTTAAACGCAGTTTGTGTTGCGGGATTTTCAACATCTTTATCCTCGATAAAGTCCCCGAGAAGAGAATCTTCTTCTTCTCCAATTGGAGTTTCCAGAGAAATAGGCTCTCTGGCAACATTTTTCACAGCTTTAACTCTTTGCGGCGTCCAGCCAAGTCGTTCAGCAATCTCTTCATCTGTTGGTTCCCGGCCGTAAACCTGCATAAGTTGTCTTGATTCTCTGACAACTTTATTGATTTGCTCTATCATATGAACCGGAACACGAATTGTTCGTGCTTGATCAGAAATAGATCTGGTTATAGCTTGACGAATCCACCATGTTGCATATGTAGAAAATTTATATCCTTTCCTATATTCAAACTTCTCAACAGCTTTTATTAACCCAATATTCCCTTCCTGAACAAGATCAAAAAAATGCAAACCACGATTAGTATATTTTTTTGCAATACTTACTACAAGTCGTAGGTTAGCCTGGATCAATCTGTCCTTAGCACTCTTCATCATAATCTTTCCACGTTCAATTTCTTCAGCATGAACAATAACATTCTTGATGGAATCTTCAAATTCATACTCGATAGTTTTCAATTTTTTCTCGGTCAATTGAACCTGGCGAATTTTATCTTTAATTACGTCTGTGCCTAGCTGGAGATTATCTTCAATCTTAATTCGTTGGGCAGGTACTGCAAGAGAACGCCCTAGTTGGCGTAATTCTTTAGCAGAAGAAACTCCGAGTCGATTCTCAATACTATCCCTCTCATTTTGTAATTTATAAATATCCCGCTCTGTACTAAGAAATTTTTCTGTAAAATCGGTTATTTCATCTTGCTGCAATTCAATTTTACTCATTTTCTTCATTAAGGTTTTCTTCTTTTTAAAAAGATTTTCATCTTCTAAAATATTGCTCCCTGAAGCAATTACTCTGTTTTTTTGCTCTACATAAGATCTTAGCAATGCTTGGGAATCTCTTAATTGTTCCCGATATGATTGATTCAATCTTTTCTGCTCGGTAAAGAATTCAGTTAACTCTTTTTTTGAAAGATCCATTTCTTTCTCATCAAATTTTCGGGAAAGCTTTTGGAGAATATTGTACATTCCGGTAATCATGATTCCAGAATCTTTCGTAACATGTTTGATTATATTTTCACCGTTTTCCATTTTTTTGGAAAGTTCAACTTCCTGTTCTGCTGTAAGAAGTGATTCTTTTCCGATTTCACGGAGATATAATCTAATAGGATCATCAATAGAAGCTTCTTTATCGTTATAAAGTACTTTTTTAGAAGGAACGCTGCTTCGGACTCTCTTTACAAGTACTTCATTATCACTTTCCTCAACAATTACATCCTCTGAAATTGCCTCGACTATATCATCAGCAGCAATATCGTCGTCATCCAGAGAGACTGCAAAGCTTTCATCACCAGGTTCATCTTTAATCGTAATCTCTTCTCCATCGGTTTTAATTATATCTTTCTGTTCGTCATTAATTATGATATTAAGACTTTCAAGATAGGTTATAACATCATCAATTTTTTCCGAATTTGTTATTGAGTCAGGAAGAAAATCATTAAGTTCATCATACGAAATAGATTTTCTTCCACCTATTTGTTTTAATAATTCTAAAATCGCAAGAGCTTTGTTTATTTTTAACATTATGATTTCCTCAACTTCTTTATTTCCTCATCAATGAATTTTTTTTCGAATAACAGGTTGTTCAATTCAATTGTATTAACCCCAGGTATAGCGGCAGATTTTATCTGTTGTTCGATCTTTTTTTGTTTTTCTATTAAAGTTCCAAGTTTTATTTTCTGTACAGCTTCATGTATTATGTTTTCTGCCTCTACAATAAATTCATTTAAGCCATAACTCATTATAACCATTTGCCTTGTTCTAGTATGTTCTATTCTTTCCAGCAAATATTCAAAAGATGTTTCTCCTTCCCTCAATGATTCTTCTAATGCAGTATATATTTCTGATGCATCTGAATCGATTATCTGGTTGATTGATACATTTTTCCTCACATCCTGAAAATACTGACGATTGTTTACTAATGTCAACATAAGAAACATCTCAGTAGATAGTTTTTCAGGCTGAAAATTAAATGAATCATTATCAGTTGTATCATTTCTTGTTCCAGACGCATGAAAACGCCCGTGACGTTTATTTATAAGAGAACCATACTGTGATCTACTAGAACTTTGAAGTTCTTTCAATATGACCGATTCGTCTATATCAATTACATCAGCGAGCAATTTTATGAAACCATGTTTTTTTATTTCTGATTCGATTATTTCTATATAAGGCCTAACCTCTTTAAAAACTGATAATTTACCGTCAGGTGATTTTATATCATATTTGTTTAATGCACTTTTTACAAGATAATTAAAGCTATTTAATCTTATTTTACACGTTTCAACCAGAAAAATTTCAGAATTATTTTGTAATAGATCAGCTGGATCTCTTTTTTCCTCTGTTTCAATTACACTACACGATATACCTGCCTTTTCCAGAATTAAAATAGATTTTTTGGTTGCTTCTCTTCCGGCATTATCCTGATCATAGAAAAGTGCACACGAATCAGCATAGCGTCTTACTGTTTTTGCTTGTTCATCAGTAAACGCTGTGCCTAAAGGCGCTACTACATTCTTAACACCACTCTGAAATAATGCTATTACATCAAAATAGCCTTCACAAACAACAGTTTCGCGAAGTTTCTTAATCGTGCTTAAACCTTGGAATAAACCAAAAAGTTGTTCTCTTTTTCTGAAAATAGGAGTTTCAGGTGTATTTAGGTATTTTGCCTTTTGATTCGGGTCAAGAGATCTGCCGCCGAAAGCAACAACCATCCCTTTGTTATTAATAATAGGAAATATTATTCTTTGAAGAAACAAAGGATACGTAGGATTGTTCCGTGAAAATATACCTGATTTACTGAGCAATTCATCAGAATAATTCTTTGAACGTAAAAAAGAGTAAAGCCAATCAGGGGATGCTGGTGCATACCCAATTTTAAAAGTTTTAATCATTTCATCTGATATTTTTCTTGTATTCAAATAGCTTCTTGCGCTCTCAGATTCATCTTTATTTGCTAGGATATAGTGAAAACTTTCACTTAATTTTCCATACAGTTCATACAGTACATCCCTTTCATCTCTTTTTATTTTATCCTGTGTAGTTTCCTGTTTAATAGGCACTCCAGCTTTTTCAGACAAAACTTGTACTGCTTCAATAAAACTTAAATTGTCTATATCCATAAGAAAGTTAAAGACTGACCCACCTTTCCCGCAACCAAAACAATGAAAAAAACCTTTATCATTGTTTACCGTGAACGAAGGGGTTTTCTCATTATGAAAGGGACACAATCCCCAAAGCCTGCCACCCTTTGGGACGAGATTAACGTATTGTGAGATAATATCTGAGATAGATACTTTTGCGCGAATTTCCTCAATAATATATTCCGGTATTTTTCCCATATCAGAACTGTATTGGGCTCTCCTTCCTGCGTAGATATAACTGGCGATCAATTTTCTTAGCAGAATAAAATTCACCATGCCCTATTCCAGGACAGTTTTTACTTTCATCCAGCCAGCTATCCTCATTATCCATCAATGTTGACCAAAATGGATAGCTTCTGCATTGCAAAGGTCTTGCTTTATAAACCTGGCATATATTTTCACCAAGGAATATACAATCATTATTTCTACTTTCTTTAAGACTCAACATCTTGAAATTACCCATATTTACAATTCTGCAATAGGTATCAATTAATTCTTTTTTTTCAAGAGAAAAATAGGTCTGGAGATTTAGTAAGTCATTGTTAGATAAAAAAACAAATCCAGGTTCTTCTCGGCAGCAATAGCCACATCCCGAACAGGAGAATTGTAACCCGTCTTTGTAATATTGTGACATTCAGCAGTACCCTTAAACTGTTATAAAAAAGAAAGCCTCATATAAATAGAGGCTGTAATTTGGGGAGAGAAGGATTCGAACCTTCGAAGGATAAACCAACAGATTTACAGTCTGCCCCCTTTGGCCGCTCGGGAACCTCCCCGGATAACTGATACGGAACGTACCAGATTTTATTTTTTCTGTCAATAGAGCCACCTGTCAGATTCGAACTGACGACCCCGAGATTACAAGTCACGTGCTCTGGCCAGCTGAGCTAAGGTGGCTAAATAAATGCTTAACTAAAGTACTGTAAATATCAGTTGTATGTCAAGGAAAGATAGAAATTAATAGAAAAATATGAAGAAACTTTCTAAGTATGCAAAACTCAGGAAACAGATTTTGACTATAGATAATATCAACATATGAAGCACTATAAACATAATTTAGCACTAGTGTTTAACTCTCCTGAAATTGTGGTATGTCAGGACGAAGTTTTTCTGCACCATGAATGTATATGTGATGCAGGTTGGTACCTTCCTGAACATTAACATGCAGTAAGTAACGTATTACCCTAGGCATTGAGTTTTCACATTTACATTCCTGCACACAAAATAGTGGTATTTCAATTGCCGGAATAGCTTTTCTTAATAAAAACGCTGGATTAGCAGTCACAAGATCATCTGTCTGGCTGATAATCAAACTAATTACATCCTGGATTTCCAAATTATTCTGCTGCATAATTTGATTATACAATGAAACAACTCCGAATTGAATATCCTCAATCTTGTCAGATTTTATTTGTACAGCGCCTCGAGCTGCTGTTACTTTTTGCATTGAT
>JAIOTT010000148.1 GCA_021106655.1 Bacteroidales bacterium | reverse complement strand
CGAATAATCGAATAATCGAACAATCGAATAATCGATTGACGAATGTGAATAAAGTAATTTACTTCGTGTAATTCATAGTAATTTGCTTCGCGTAATTTATCTTGCGGGTGTAATTCACTTCGTGTAATTTTTATTATGATACGACGAATTACTATCGAATTACCATTGAATTACAACCGAATTACTGAACAATAACCAGAAACAGTTACCCTTTAAGCGTCCAACGCACGATATTTGAGATTTTCGGCGGTGTTCCCTGCATCAAAATACATGTTCTGAAAATCCTTCCTCCGATCCAGATTGTTAGCAAAGTAAATAATAATACCCCAAGCAGTCCAACATAGGGTTGCCATGCAGGGATTGTAACAGGGGTTGCTTGTCGTACAATCATCAGCATTGGAGTGAAAGGAGGAAATAATGATAAGGCGGTGGAAAAACTACTAACAGGGTCTTTCAGAATAGGAAACATTACAAACATTGGAAGAATTACCGGAAGCATAGCCGGAAATTGTAATGATTGAGCATCCTTAGCATTATTACATGCTGCACCTAATCCGATCATGATCGATCCAACCATGATTATTTCAAGTATCATAAAAACAAAAAACCAGGGTAACAAGTGATATGGTATTGATTCGGCAAATCCGGTCTGGGTAGCCAGTATGGCTCCTCCAATAACATAAACTGAGGATCCTATCAACGACACAAGTATACTGCCAAACAACTTGCCAACCATAAACTGTGTTGGACTCACAGAACCCAGCAAAACTTCGGCTATACGTTCACTTTTTTCTTCCATAACAGCACTAAGCAGTGGTACGGTAAACATCATTACCATCATGAACATTAACATCATGAAAATATATGGAACGGCAAGTGCTTCTGCCAAACTACTTGACCTGGCATCCGTAACATCACCTGTTTCTTCATCCAGGCTAACAAGGCCCATACCTTCAACATTGATCCAGTAAAAAAGATCATTTGTAGCATCTTCGCCAAGATTTAATTCCTTTACACGTAATTGTCGTATATGATTATTTATCGCACGACCAACCCATCCCATTATATCATCTATCATCGAATTCTCTGCATAATAGGTGATTTTAAAGTTTTCACTGCTATCACCGGGATGCAGAACATCCTGGCCTATTTCAACAAAAGCGTGAAGCTCTTTGTTTCTCACCTTTTCGGAAAGCTGAAACTTTTGCTGTAACAGATTTGCGGAGTCCGGAATAATGTTCATAAAATGATAGGCAGGCCGGATCTTCTCACCACTTTCCTTATCAATTGTATATTCTTTGTTCCTGTCGTCAGCAATTTGTATCAAAGCTTCCCCCATTATACCTGAATGATCAATCACGGCAAACTTTTTATCAGTCAGGTCTACCTTATCCTCGGATAATTTTATTACAATGAAGCTCCCGCCCATTAATAAAGGTGCAATGATCAAGCCAATAAGAAAGCTTTTTGTTCTGACAGAGGTGATGAATTCTCTTTTAGTTAATATCCAAATTTTACGCATGACCTACCTCCTTTTCTTCCGGACTGGCAATCCTGATAAAAATATCATTTAATGATGGTTTTGTAATTTCAAATTTCGTAACTTTTGCCTTCGACATTATCTTTTTAAGCATTTCCTGTATATCTATATCAGGAGCAATGCGGATCTCCTGCATCTGTCCGTAATCATTAATTTTCTCAATACCAGGGATATCATTATAAGCCGACACCCCATTTTCAGTCTGGATACGCAATGTATCAGAACCATACTTATCCTGTATGGCAGAGAGAGTTCCGTCTAATACTTTTTTACCTTTATGGATCATAAAAATATAATCACACATCCTTTCCGCCATGCTCATATCATGTGTACTAAAAATAACTGTTGAGCCTTCAGCCTGTAACTCAAGGATTGCAGATTTAATAATGTCAGCATTAATTGGGTCAAGTCCGCTAAATGGTTCATCAAGAATAATGATCTTGGGCCTGTCGATAATGGTTGCGATAAATTGTACTTTCTGGCTCATCCCTTTACTAAGGGTTTCAACCTTTTTGTCTGCCCATTTTTCAAGATCAAATCTTTTTAGCCAATAACCTATTTCCTGTTTGATTTTTTGTCCATTCTTTAATTCTGCATGAAAATTAAGAATTTCTTTAACCTTCATTTTTTTATACAACCCACGTTCTTCAGGCAAATATCCAACATCATCAAGCCTGCTTCCTATATGTTCGCTACCGAATATTCTCACAATACCACTATCAGGATATAAAATATTCATGATCATTCTTATAGTGGTTGTTTTACCCGAACCGTTGGGCCCTATAAATCCATAAATACTTCCTTCCGGAACACTTAATGAGAGGTCATCTACTGCCTTGTGTTTACCAAAGGTTTTTGTAATATTGTTTATTTCTATTGCGTACATTAAGGTAAATTTAGGTGTTTTTTTTCTATAACTTTTAGATCGACTAATAAATTCACAATATCCGTCACCTCTGAAGAGTGTACTTTATCTACTCCGGACTTTTTCATTATTTCACTGATAGATAATG
>JAIOTT010000372.1 GCA_021106655.1 Bacteroidales bacterium | reverse complement strand
TGAATATGCTCAGAAAATTATTGATATTATAAGATGCTCAGAACTGTAAAAAACAAAAACAAAAAAAACACAACAAAGATTTGATTATTTAGAAAATTATACCGTTCTTTGCACTCCTTTTTGAGAAATATTTTTATCATAAAACAAGTAAAATGTCAAGGATTTGTGAATTAACCGGCAAAAGGATGATGGTGGGAAACAAAGTTTCTCACTCACATAGTAAAACAAGAAGAAGATTTTACCCAAACCTGCAGACCAAGAAATTTTTTATTCCTGAGGAAGATAAATGGATAACTCTTACTCTCTCAACAACTGCACTTAGAACGATCAACAAAAAAGGTATAAGTGCCTGCCTAAAAGAAGCAAGGGAAAAAGGTATACTTAAAAAATAATTTTCATAAAACTATTTTTCATGCTGTTACTTTATTTATTTTAGTAACAGCATTTTTTTTATCTGAAGATTAAAAAGATATGATCATACGCCTCCAAATAATTCTTATCATTCTCTTTACAATTACACCTACTGCTTTGAAGTCGCAGGTAATTGAGGATAATCTGATACAGTTTTCGGGAGTTGTAATTACCGTTGACAGCCTTAAAGCTGTTTCCTTTGCAAACATTATCGTTAAAGAGTCGAGAAGAGGTACAACATGTGATTACTATGGCTATTTTTCATTTGTTGCGAAAAAAAAGGATACAATAATATTTTCTGCTGTTGGATATAAAACCATCACTTTCATTATTCCTGACACAATAACAAAAACAAGGTATTCTTTAATACAGGCAATGACTTCCGATACATTATTGCTTGATGAAACAATGATATTCCCCTGGCCAAGTACTGACCAATTTAAACAAGCATTTATTAATCTGGAGGTGCCTGATGATGATTATCTAATTGCAAAAAGAAATCTTGCACTTTCGGAATTAAGAGAAAGAGCTCAGAATTTTCCGATGGATGGAAGCATGAACTACAAACACTACATGGATCAGCAATATTATAAGCTTTATTATGCAGGGCAATCACCTCCACTCACAATATTTAATCCTTTTGCATGGGCTGAGTTTATCAAAGCATGGAGAGATGGTAAGTTTAAAAGGAAGAAAGACAAATAAAAATATTGCAAAATTTTTCAATAATATAAATTATTCAATTGCGTTTCTTACACATTGAAAAATTATTGATGCGGGAAAAGAAAAATATATTCTTTATTTCACTTTTTTTACTTTGTCTCAATCTCTTTGGACAGGAAAAAGCAACAATTTATGGCAAGATCACTAATGAACAAGATCAGAATATTGATCTTGTTAATATTTCTATCCTAGGCCTACCCGGAGGTACTATTACAAATAAGTTTGGTAAATACGAGATTGAAGTTCCTGCTAATAAAGACATTAGTCTTGTTTTTTCATACCTTGGTTACAAAACTGAAACAATAAAATTACACCTTAAGCCAGGCGAACGAAAAAATATTGATAAAAAATTACAGCCTGCAGCGACAGACCTTCCGGATTTTGAAGTGCGTGACAATCAAATTAATAAGTCAAGTATAACACGGATCAATCCAAAAAATGTAGGCCTTATTCCTAGCATAGCTGATGGCATCCCGGCATTATTAAAAACACTACCCGGCGTTTCATCCAGTAATGAACTTAGTTCACAATATTCTGTACGTGGTGGAAACTTCGATGAAAACCTTGTATATGTTAATGGTATTGAAGTCTATCGCCCTATTTTAGTTCGTTCAGGACAGCAGGAAGGGCTAGGATTTGTTAATTCTGATCTGGTCTCTTCAATTGTTTTTTCTGCCGGTGGATTTGATGCTAAGTATGGTGATAAAATGGCATCTGTTCTTGATATAAAATATAAAAAACCAAGCGAACTGGCAGGATCAGTATCTTTAAGCCTTCTGGGTGCTTCATTTCATATAGAAGGAACTGCAGCCAAAGAACGTCTTACTTACCTGCTTGGTGTCAGGCATAAAACAAATCAATATGTTCTTAACAGCCTGGAAACAAAAGGTGATTATAAACCATCTTTCACTGACATACAAACGCTTGTGACATACGGATTGTCAAAGAAACTGGAAATTTCATTTCTGGGTAATTATGCCAGAAACTCGTACAAGCTTATACCTTCTGACCGTGAAACAGATTTCGGAACATTAATGGAAGCTCACCGCTTAAAAGTATATTTTGACGGACAGGAAGTCGATATGTTCAAAACATATTTCGGGGCCGTTTCTGTTGCATACCAACCTCATAAAAGCCTAAGGCTAAGTTTCACAACATCTGCTTTCCAAACAATTGAAAGTGAAACTTTTGACATACAAGGCCAATACTGGATTGGATTGTTGGAAACAGGATTTGGAGATGAGGAGTTTGGTGATGTAGTTGAACAACAAGGTGTGGGCACTTTCCTTAATCACGGGAGAAATTACCTTGATGCATCAGTGTTTAATTTTCAACATAAAGGAAACTATGAAGTAAATGGAAACCTTCTTCAATGGGGCTTTAAGTTACAGCATGAAATTATCAGTGACAAAAATAATGAATGGGAAATGTTAGATTCTGCTGGTTATGCCCTCCCCCATTATCGCGATTACCCCGGGTATACCACAAACACATCAGGGGATTCAATAATTTTTTATGACACTGTTTTACAAAAACCAAATTACTCCATTCACTTTCCGGGTGTTATAAGAGCTGATACCAGTATTTCATCAAACAGGGTGACCGCTTTTATTCAAAACACATGGAACTTTGATACAGAAAAAAGCCAAATATTTTTAAGTGGAGGGGTACGCTTAAATTACTGGGATTTGAATAAGCAATTTCTTATAAGTCCAAGGCTTACACTAAGCATCAAACCTGAATCGAAAAGAGATATTATTTTCAGATTTTCCAGTGGTTATTATTATCAGCCACCTTTCTTTAAAGAGCTAAGAGATCTGGAAGGGAATATTCATACAGATGTCAAAGCTCAGAAATCAATACATTTTGTAGCCGGAAGTGATTTGAATTTTTTATGGGGAGGAAGACCATTTAAGTTTATCACTGAACTTTATTATAAATATCTCGACGATCTTATTCCATATGAGGTTGATAATGTGAGGATACGGTATACAGCATTGAATAACTCCCATGGCTATGCCACAGGAATTGATTTTAAGATCAACGGAGAATTTGTCAGAGGAATTGAATCATGGGCAAGTATGTCATTCATGCTAACGAAAGAAGATATTGAAGGTGATTTTTATTACAAATATACTGAAGAAGGAAAAACATACATCATTGATGGGAACAGTGCTACAGAGCCACCTCCCGGTGCCGTAAAATTTGAGCCCGGATATATACCACGGCCAACTGATCAGAGATTTAATTTCAGCCTGTTTTTCCAGGATTATTTGCCAAAAAATCCTAGCTATAAAATGCATCTCACCCTCT
>JAIOTT010000437.1 GCA_021106655.1 Bacteroidales bacterium | reverse complement strand
GCAGTAGCAGCGGCAGCAGGAACACTGGAAGAACAACCGGATCTGAATAATAATTATGATGGGATTCAAGCTGACGATGTTCGATTTATGGTGCAGATAGCTGCTTTTCGTGAGGATATGCCTTTAGGGATGATTGATATGTATTTTAAGAGCCTGAATATCATTATCAGTAAACATAGTAATAATGAAGGCATGACTGTTTATACTGCTGGTTCATTTCCTGATTATGCATCTGCCGAAGAATACAGGAATGTCATAATTGAACGAGGGATAAAGGATGCTTTTGTAGTTGCATATGCCAATCAAAGACGTATACCAATACAACAGGCTTTACAACTTTTAAATAAATCTGATAATTAACCTCCGTGCAACTCCTTCGTTGGTCGTAGGCTCCTGCCTACGACCTTGCAATAAAACTATTCCATTAACTGTCCAACCAGCACTTTCAGCTCATCAATTTCTTTCTGCTGCTTTTCAATAGCTGATTGTTGCTTTTCAATGATATCCTGTTGTTCCTTGATTGCCTCTGTTAATACTGGGATCATTCCGATATAATTTATTCCCTTGTATTTGAAAGAATGTTCTTCCTCAGTTTCCTTTCCGTTTTTCATTACGATTTCATCATATGAATGTATTTCATCACTTACCAATTCAGGGAAAATATTTTCAAGTTCCTGGGCAACAAAGCCAAACTGGCGGCCTTCGTTGAAGTTCATCTTTGATGCTTCACCAGTAGTTTTATATGTATAACTGTATGAATTAAGGTTTTGAATCTTGTCTAACGGACTATTTATGAGTGATAAGTTTTCTTTGAATTTTCTGTCGGATGGATTATTAAATGTACCGGATACCGTTACATTTCCTGAGAAATATCCTGCGTAGTTAGTATTTCCACCAGTTGCATAACAATAAATTCCATATGTCGTTGTACCGTTAGTTACCAATGAACGCAAACCATATGTTGAGTAGCTGTCATTTTCTCTTTCGATAATTACATTTATACCCCTACCATTTTGATTATTGTTATTTGCAATATGTACAACATTACTTATTCCATACGTGTGTCCAATGGTCCCATTATTTAATACCACATTATGTATTCCTGATATTTTTTGTGCAGCTGAAGTGCAAGTGTTATGTATTCCCCATACATAGTAATTGTTTTGAGTTCCTGAATATTCTGCAGTCGATTCGATTCCAACACAACTATTTCCACCACTGGAATAACATTCAAAGATCGCCGCTTTTGGAGAATAAGTACTTGAAGTTGCGTGTCCAAATACTCCGGCATTGATGTTTCCAAGACTCCCATAAATGGTTGAGTTATATTGTCCATAAGCACCATTGATACCACCCAGATAACCAAATAGGTTATTTGAGTATTGTCCATAGGCACCTCGAATGCCACCCAGGTAACCATAACGATCCGATGAATATTCACCGTAAGCTCCATAATCAGGTCCTCCAAGATGACCAATCCGACCACTTGTAGAATGTAACCCATAAACTGCTTTTCCATTTGAATAACCATATAACCCATAATTATCAGTGGCAGATACTCCCAGCGATAATCCAAGGGCTCCAATTTCATCCCCGTATAAATCTAAACCCGTGTATCCATCATATGTGTCTTTTCCCATCACACCCAGGTAGGCTCTAGTATCATAATATGCTGTGCTTTTAACAGCAACACTTCCAGCAACATTTGATGAGTTATTTAAAAGCGAAGCTGGATTTCCAGTATAGTGTGCATTCACATGTAAAGGTCCTGCAGGTGATGATGTTCCAATTCCTATATAAGTTCCATCATTGTATAAATTGTTAGTTGCTTTCCACGTGCTATTATTGTGGTATAAGGTGTTTCCAAGGACCCCTGTTGGGAGCGATGTTGGGAGACTAACAGTATTACCATTAGAAATACTAAGATTGGAACCATTCACTGATAGAGTCTGAAGCTCGTTATCCTGACTATTATCAGCATCATCAACTTCATCAATTACTGACCCACCTCCATTCGATAGTTCTATATATTTCCCGACTTTAGATAGTATTTGCAACTCATTTGCAGGATCATTGTCTGCATCATCAACCTCATCTATTACTGACAAACCTCCATCGGATAATTCGATATATTTGCCGACCTTTGATAGGGTTTGTAACTCATTGCTGGGATCAGCATCAGCATCGTTTACATTCGCAGCATTTTCTGAATACAATGCATATGGAACGGAAAGCAATTGTGATGTTCCCATTAAAGCATATGTTGTACCTCCTGCCGGATCCATTTCGGTTTTAATAAAAAATGTGTTTGTACCCCAGCTAATATTGCCAAGATTGCCGGCAATTACTGTTCCTTGCCCAATCGACAAGTTGAAAAGTCCAAACTGGTTAGTGTGCGGAACGTGTATTTCTGTATAGACGGCTGTACCACTGGCACTACCTTCAAGAATGCTGATACGCATACTCACATCCTGATCTGCAATAATGTTTCCCAGGTTATCACGTGCTATTGCCTGGTATTTGAAGGATTGTGGGGTTTGAGCAAGGAGAGAACCTGCTAGTAGAATAATTCCGAAAACGATAGTTAGTTTTTTCATGGATAGAGTTGTTAAATTGTTAAATTGCTTTATTGTCGCATTAGCACATTATCACATTGTCCAAAACAATCACTATAAATACGAAAGAACATCTGCTAAGTTAATTTAAATACAAACAACCTGCAAGCTGATGTTGGTCTTCTATGTTGTCCTCAGATATTTAATTTCAAGCCCATGCATCTTCTTAAACTTCTCCTGCACTCTAATTGCATCATTCTTTCTTACCGAAAAAGTTAATGAACAGCTTAATTCAAATTTTTGCGAAAGCTGCTCAAGCTTTTCATCTTTTAAAATTCTCATAACATCATTCATCAAAGGATAATCAAAGCTGAGTTCGTATATTTCGTTAACAGTTTTTTTTATAATTATGTTATTGTCAAGAGCGTCTCTTGCAGCAGATCTGTACGCATTGATTAATCCACTTACTCCTAACTTGGTGCCTCCAAAGTATCTCACTACAACAATAAGAATATTTGTAAGATCCTTGGAAAGTATCTGTCCGTATATTGGTTTTCCGGCTGCGCTTGAAGGTTCCCCGTCATCATTGACCCTGTAAGCTGATTTGTCGAAACCGAGCTGATATGCATAACAATGATGCCTGGCATCATGATATTCCTTTCTTAGTTCAGCAAGTTTAAACTTAACATCTTCCTCCTTTTTAACAGGACAGGCAATAGCAATGAACTTGCTTCCCCTGTCTTTAAACAAGCCCTTGGAAACTTTAGTTATTGTTTTGTAGGTATCTTCGAACATTGTTAGATATACTGGTGTACAGATATTTAGATATACAGATATTCAGATATACAGGTGTACAGATATTTAAATATACAAAGGTACAAATATACAATAAAGAAGTTTGGAGTGATTAGAGTTTGGAGTTTAAATCAACAATCAGCAATTTCTTTACTCACTACTAATATTTAAATTAATTCGTATCTTTATAAAAATGAATAAAAAGACTTCTATTATCGGGAAATTGATTCGTCAGAACATCTCAGAAATTGACCCTTTTGCTGAGATAATATTATATGGTTCAAGAGCCAGGGGAGATGAAAAAAAAGATTCAGACTGGGATATACTTGTTTTAACTGACTATCCTGTTGATATAAATAAAGAACGGGATTTTCGTAATAATTTATATGATTTAGAGCTTCGAACCGGTGAACCATTTTCCATATTTGTATATTCTAAAAAGGATTGGATTACAAAACAAAAAATTACCCCGTTCTATTATAACGTAACACAGGAAGGGATACAATTATGAATTCAGAAGAAAGAGTTGATTATGAGTCGCAATCAGTTAAACCATTATTTCATCCTGTATTAGAAATGATAAGTAAGATTGAACAATTAATTATTAATGGTCTGTAATCAAAGCCCGCAAACTCAACACTCAACACTCAACACTCAAACAATCAACACTCAAATAATCAACACTCAATATTCAACACTCAACAATTTCTTCACTCACTTTCAAATTAACACATTAGCATATTAACACATTATCACATTACCTTTGAATCTTTACATCTTTGTATCTTTATAACTTTCTCAAGCGTAAGCAATTGCAAGTATTGCAATGATCGCCAGAAATATCCCAATCCAATTAATCAGTGCAAGTTTTTCTTTGAAAATAAAAAATGCTGTTAAAGCTGAAAGAGCTACTATTCCAACGTTAAGAATAGGAAAAACAACACTGCTCTGAAAAATCCCCAAGGCCTTGAGGAAATAATAAGTTGCACTGAAGTTTAATAAACCCAGGATTGTTCCTGCAATAATATTTCGAAAGTGAATCTTTTTCTTTACGAAGAAATAATTGACAAGTAAGACTAATAAGCCGGCACCTAATGCTACAAGAAAAATCATTGAGAGGAAAAGTATTAAGTCATCATTAATATGTCTGTGTTCAGTAAGTTTTAGTAAGGTGTCGATAGTTCCGTTACTTATGAATAGTAAAACAGGAAGTATAATAAACCTTCTATGCAATTTAAGTTGAATATTTTGCTTGAATGTAAGATAAAAGGCAAAAAATGCAATGATGATACCGACAGCTTTTAGTAAGTTCATTTTGTCATGATAAAGTATAACGGCAAATACTATTGGGATCACGACTGACATTTTACTTGAGACAGCAGTTATTGATATTCCGACTTTTTGTGTTGACAAAGCGAAAATGTTAAAGGCTACAATAAATGCAATGCCAATTATTATTGCATTGGGGAACCATGAATTTTGATGAAGCGTTTGGAATGAAAATTCACTTTCATATATGAGGAAACCAAAACCGGCAGCAATTACATAATTAAATACTATTGCCTGCAAATTATCTATCCTGTAGCGCTCAAAAAGTTTGAACGAGATGAAGATTGCTGTAGAACTCAATATAGATATTATGAGGTAAACCATCTATTGTTTGTTCTTGTTTTAGCAATTTCTTTACTTACTACTTGATACTTACTACTCATTACTAATTTTCAAATTTTCAATCTACTCCGAAAAGTCATTTTCTTGCCACAAAGTCTCAAAGGCACAAAGATACACTAATCTTAAAGCCCTGAATATCCATATTTTGTGAATCTTAGTGTCTTGGTGTCTTAGTGGCATTTTCTTAATTTTTGATTTATCGGAGTGGGCTCAATTTTTAAATTTTCAAATTATCTCATTTTCAAATTTTCAAATTATTTTTTATCTTTTCTATTGCTTTCAAAATAATCTCATTAGTAGCTGGTATGGAAAACTCCGGCTCAAATTCGTGGTCGCCAACAGCAGAGATTGCATCTTTGATAGCTAACCATACTGACAGTCCGTGCATAAATGGTGGTTCTCCAACTGCTTTGCTTTTTTTGATAACATTTGGATTTGGGGCATTTTTCAAGAGATCAACCCTGAAGTCTTTTGGAATATCCCTGACTCCCGGAATTTTGTAAGTGTCTGGTGAGTAGTTGAGTAAGTTTCCTTTTTTATCTCTTTTAATATCCTCAGTTGTGCACCATCCTACACCCTGTATAAAACCACCTTCAATTTGGCCAATGTCAATAGATTCGTCTATAGAATTACCAGCATCATGAACAATATCAGTTCGTAAGATTGTATGACTTCCGGTTAGTACATCCAACAATACTTCTGAAACAGCCATTCCAAAGGCAAAGTAATGAAATGGCCGGCCTTTTCCGGTTTTTCCATCGAAATGTATATCAGGTGTTTTATAGAAACCTGTTGCACTCAGACTGATCCTGTTTTTATAGGCTATTGGAATAAGTTCTGAAAAATTAATAACCCTTTTGGTGTTTCTCGAGTCGAAAACTGTATTTTCATTAAATGAGATATCTGTAGCAAGGGTAGGGGGTTTTACGTTCTGCCTGTTAAATAATTCTGCTGTAATTTCAGAGAGTCTTGATTTTAGTTTGTTTATAGCATTTTTCACAGCCATGCCATTAAGATCACTACCTGATGAGGCTGCTGTTGCGGAGGTGTTTGGGATTTTAGATGTGTCTGTTGCAGAAACTTTTATGCTGTGCTGATCAATACCAAGTTCAGTGGCAGCAATATGCCTTATCTTCATGTGTAATCCCTGGCCCATTTCCACACCTCCATGATTTACAATTACTGTCCCGTCCTTGTATATATTTACCAATGCCCCTGCCTGGTTTAGAAATGCTGTAGTAAAGGATACCCCGAATTTTACAGGTGTTAATGCAATACCTTTTTTGTAAAATTCATTTGCATTATTGAATATATTTATTTCTTTCCTGCGATTAAAATATCCGGATGATTTTATTATTTGATTATATATCAGAAATAAACGATTTCTTTCAACTACTTCTCCGTAATGTGTAATATTATTATTTTCTTCTCCATAGAAATTGATATAGCGGACTTCGAGTGGATCTTTTTTTAAATACCTTGCTATCCTGTCAATAATATGTTCTATAACAGCAATTCCCTGAGGAGCTCCAAAACCTCTAAAGGCAGTATTAGAAGGAAGGTTAGTCTTCCATGCTTTACCAATCACTTTCAGATTAGGAATAAAATAACTATTATCTACATGAAACATTGCACGTGATAGTATTGCAAGGCTGAGATCTGTGG
>JAIOTT010000065.1 GCA_021106655.1 Bacteroidales bacterium | reverse complement strand
GACAGATCAGTGCTGTCATTATCCTATACAGTTTTTGAAGTATGTTTAATCCTGATGCGTAAATAATAAGTATTACTACCTGCCTTTAGTACATTTAGCATTAAACCATCAATATTTCCAACAATAACACCAGCTGCAGCAAGGTTACTTTGAGTATAAAGATACTGAGACTTTGCATTAGGAGTTGCAGTTGCTAGTGTATGATCTAAGATCAGGTTTCCCGTACCTATTATTGACTGGACTTCAGACACTATACTGTCAATTGTAACATTCTGTTGAAGAGACAGATAATAATTATATACAGGAATATCAGAATAATGAAATGTGTTGCCTGAAAAATTTGAAATAGAGTGAGAATTAGTAAAATTCACCAGTGAATCAATTCTTGTAGAGTCGTAAATATGAGTATTACATGTATAATCCCATGCACCACAACCAATGTTATTAACACTTCCGCTGGTGTTAATAACACCATCTTTACATCTCATATTATACATCATTATGATTTTTTCAAATGTTAATGTAGTATCGTTTGGGAATTCAGCCATAGTATCACGTATACCGCTTTGGTAGGTCATGCTATAATTGAATGTTGGTACTACAATAGTATCCCCAAAAGACTGAGAGAAAACATTGAGAGTTACAAAGATTGCCAGGACAGTTAAGAATGTTTTTTTCATGATTCTACTATTTTTCAGTACGTGCGTTAATAGATTTATTTAATAATTTGCAAATATAATTATTATCCGGAAATTGCAGGTTGCAAGCTGATTAAACCTGTATCCTGTACAACTGAATATCTGTACACCTTTTGCCTATTAGAAAAACATTTCATATATTTGCAGGAAGCATGATAAAAGACTTTTATGGTCCACCTAGAAAAGCTAAAAAAACTGATGATCCTCCTCCTTAATTATATCATCACTCATGCTAATATGATTAGTTTACCTGGTCTTGAAAATATTTTCCCATAATTCTGTAACAGACTAATACATCCTCGGTAATAATTCACTAACTTATTTTATACATTTGGTTAGTACTAAACCCCAGGGTGGAGAAAACTCAATGATAATGAAGTATTTTATTGGCCTACACAACCAAACCGGACTTCAGTTTGCGGCTGCTGATGTAAATACTTTAGGATATGTTGATGCAATGGATGCCCTGAATATTGCTACAATTTACTAAATATTGCTTCTTGCATTGCCCGAGGAGCAATTTACAGCGAAGCAAATAACGAATATAATATGATAACAATACTTGGCCCGACAGCAGCAGGGAAAACAATTTTAGCAACCTATCTTGCATATCACCTAAACGGTGAAATTATAAGCGCAGATTCAAGACAAGTATACAAAGGAATGGACCTTGGAACTGGAAAAGATTATGAAGATTATATTATTAATGGTAAAAAGGTGAAATACCATTTGGTAGATATTGTTGAACCTGGTTATGAGTACAATGTTTATGAATTTCAGAGGGATTTTCTCAAATCATATAATAAAATAATTGAAGATGGGGCAATTCCAATTTTATGTGGTGGGACAGGCCTGTACCTTGAAGCAGTTTTAAAAGGATATAAATTAATTGAAGTTCCTGAGAACAACGAATTACGAGTTGAATTGAACTTAAAGCAAGTTGAAGAGCTGATCATCTTGCTCAAATCTTTCGGACACTTACATAATGTATCTGACATCAACGACAAGGCCAGGATCATCAGAGCCATCGAGATACAACAATATCATAAAGAGCATAAGGAAATAATCGAGGATTTTCCAAAAATTAAAAATGTGATTTTTGGTGTCTTTTATGAGCGAAAAATAATCAGGGACAGGATAACAAAAAGGTTAAAACTACGTCTGAATGATGGTATGATAGAGGAAGTAAAAGGATTACTTAACAAGGGTTTAATCCCGGAACAATTAATATTTTATGGTTTGGAATACAAATTCATCACTCAGTATATCATTGGACAAATAACATACGATGAGATGTTTAGCTTACTAAATACAGCCATCCATCAATTTGCCAAACGACAGATGACATGGTTTCGTAAGATGGAAAGAAATGGTTTTAAAATACATTGGATTGATGGGGAGAAAGATATTGAGACGAAGAGGGATGTTGTTTTACAAAGTCTAAAAGTCTAAAGGTCGAAAAGTCACGTAAATATCCAGAAATATGTGTGAACAGGAGCTTAACAAGATCAAACAAGAAGTTGAAAATTGCTCATTATGCCCTTTACATAAAAGCAGGACCATGGTTGTTTTTGGGGATGGAAACCCAAAGGGAAAAATTTTTCTTATCGGTGAAGGTCCCGGCTTTGAAGAAGACAAAAGTGGTAAAGCATTTATAGGAAGATCCGGACAATTATTGGATAAAATACTACTTGCATGTAATTTTAACCGAAATGACCATGTTTACATAGGCAATATTGTAAAATGTCGTCCACCGGGAAACAGGACTCCCTCAACTGAGGAGCAAGCCGCATGCCTCCCCTATCTTGAGAGACAAATTGAGCTTATATCACCTGAGATCATTGTAATTTTGGGAGCAACCGCTTTACAAGCATTGCTTGGCAAAAACCTGAAGATCACAAAAGAAAGAGGCAACTGGCATATTTGGTTTAATCGTTTTGTCATGCCAACCTATCATCCTTCTGCATTATTAAGAAATCCAAGTCTTAAAAAGGATGCCTGGGAAGACTTTAAAAAAGTAATTCTGAAATACAGAGAATTAGTTGATCCTGACCATCGATCACCCTTTGTCAAATGACCGATTTTCATCCATTT
>JAIOTT010000108.1 GCA_021106655.1 Bacteroidales bacterium | reverse complement strand
GTTAGCTGGTTAACTTTGGACAAGTTTGAATACTAAATTTTCCTGATTCTGTCAAAACTGAATGTTTTCGTGATAATCTGTAAATTCAACGGTTAACTGGTTAACTTTGGACAAGTTTGAATACTAAATTTATCAGATTCTGTCAAAGCTGATTGTTTTCGTGATAATCTGTAAATTCAACGGTTAGCTGGTTAACTTTGGACAAGTTTGAATACTAAATTTTCCTGATTCTGTCAAAACTGAATGTTTTCGTGATAATCTGAAAATTCAACTGTTAGCTGGTTAACTTTGGACAAGTTTGAATACTAAATTTATCTGATTCATTGTTAACTTGTCCAAAGTTTAGAATCTGCTAGCCTATGATCCTGAATGCTTAGTTCATCAATATTATTCTTTCGGAGTAGGAAAAATCATTACAGCTAAATTTAAGAAGATAAATTCCTGCTGAAAGGCTTGAAATATCTAGTGTTTGTTTATCCAAATTATTTGCAAAAATATTATGTTCTCCGACTTCAATCCCACAGAGATCAAATACATGAACCTGCATACTTCCTGATTTATTCGCAGTGTCGATAAAAATTTCCCCATATGTAGGATTAGGGAAGATATCAATGTTATCTTGTTTTAATACATTCATACCTGTACATGGATCAACTATAATTAATATCGTATCAGCACTGGAGCATCCATACTGATTAGTAACAGTAACTGAATAAAGATAAGATCCGGGTATATGTGAAGCAGAATCAACAATTATCTTTTGAGTTGTTTCACCACTCGACCACATAAAAGAAGAACCAGGATTGGCAGCATCTAGTTCTACAGTCTGATAAACACAAATCGTAGTGTCTTTACCAAGATCAACAAAAGGGATGATGTCGGTTACTGCATGGTAGAACATCCCGGTGTGATCAACACCCAGAAGTTCGACGTAATAATCACCATTATTTGTTTGTGTCCAGTTATCCTGGGCAACTTCAAACTCCACACAACCTGAATAAGTAAAAGAGAGCACTACATATTCCTGGCCGCTGTTCCAGTTCAAAGCACAATTTGGGGATGATGCAAAGATCTGATAAATATAGCCGTTATGATTTATTGCTGTACCCTGTGGCATAATTAAATATGGAGGAATAGATGATGGAACAATGGCAACATTAGCAGATGAATCCCATCTGACAGTGAATTGCACATTTGTTAGAAAACTATTGCTGATATTAGATCCCGGCTTAAGCTTGACCTCAACTTCACCAGCTGCTGTAGATTCAAATATCCCGATGTCGATGTTTGGTTGTGTGAATGCAATACATGGAATCAGAAATAAAACAAAAATGTAGTGGATGGTACTTTTCATAGTAATAACTTTTTATGCAAAGATACAATTACACAAAGATATAATTATACAAATATACAATTATACAATGATATTAAAGGTTGGAGTGTCAGTAGGTTTTATGATTTTCTAATTGCCTATTGCAGACTTCCTGCTGCCAACTTTGAAACCTGCAAAGCTGTGAACCTTTTGTACCTGCATCCCGTAACAATATTCAAAAAAACTTGCAAATTAGACCAATCGGTCATATATTTGCAATGTGAAGAATAATAACAAAAAACAGCATATTATTGATAAGGGCACGCTTGTCCTTAAAGAAAAAGGATTCAATGGTAGTGGAATAGCCGAGATAATCAGGCGGGCAAAAATCCCTAAGGGTTCGTTTTATTATTATTTTAAAAATAAAGAACAGTTTGCAGTCGAAGTTCTGGAATATTATTCCCAGGATTTAATAGAAGATGTTAACAAAACTCTTTTAAACACATATGGCAGCCCTGTACAAAGGATCATTGACTTATATTCCAGGCAAATAAATAATTATATTAGCAAGAAGTCTTTTCCTTATGGCTCCTTTGCGAGTATGATATGTCAGGAGATAGGTGAAACATACAGCTCAATTTTTAAGGTGTCAAACAAGCTCTTTCTTGATCTGAGACAAGTTCACGTTGAATGTATCAGGCAAGCAATAAAAGCAAAAGAACTCAAACCTGATGCAAACCCTGAAAAGCTGGCTGAATTAATACTCTATTCATGGGAAGGTGCTGTGCTGAGAATTAAAATTAACGGCAATTTTGATTCTCTTCATATCTTTAAGGAAATGCTAATTAAAACTATTTTGAAATAAAGTACTTTAAGAACATAAAAAGCTAAGCAATAAACTGATGTAATTATTTAAAACAATATAAGAATAAGATATCTTAGATAAATGCAACTTTTCTATCTTTTTGTCTGTCTAAAAACTAATAATCGAATTAACAAATTAACCTAGGGATAAATTATGAGAAATTTACGCACAAGTTTAATCTTGCTTGCAATATTATTATGGACAAATATTTTGATCGGCCAGATATATTATGGACCTGATGCACAAAAAATTGTTCCGGGTGCTGAAATAATCAAAGTTGAAAGGGAGACAACCGCTCCTACATATTTTAAATTTGAAGGTGGTAATGAAATTAACCAGGAAGACATCAGTCCTTGGCTTAGAAGCACCTTCAACATAAGTGCAAATAATGAGTTTTATGAAATATCAAGATTAACTGATCAAATCGGGCATACTCATATAAGATACCAGCAAAGCTATAACAGTATTCCAATACAAGATGGAATTTTCATTATCCATATTAAGGATCATAAAATATATGCGGTAAATGGGAATATTTACAAAAACCTGAATATTAAAAATAATATAGCTTTGACAGAAAAATCTGCATTGGATAAAGCCCTGATCTTTATTAATGCTGAAAGATACAAGTGGGAAATGCCTGCTGAAGAAGCATTATTAAAACAGCAGACAAATGATCCTGAAGCCACATACTATCCTAAAGGTGAATTAACAATCCTTCCAGATGTTAGTAATAATAATTTTAATGATCATTATTATGCTTACGTTTTTAATATTTATGCAGATAAACCATTAAGAAGGTCTGATTTTTATATTGATGCTTCCAATGGAGAAATGGTATTCGAAAATAAAACCATCAAAACAGCCGATGTACTCGGTACTGCTGTAACAGCCTATAGTGGAACACGTACTATTACTACCGACAGTTACAATGGAATTTATCGTTTAAGGGAAGCAGGAAGAGGTAATGGTATTGAAACCTACGATATGAATGAGGGTACCAATTACGGTAAT